>NZ_JAEIMH010000006.1:0-186069 GCF_016464295.1 Streptomyces sp. N35
GGGATGGCCGGCCCCCGTACCTCGTCGTGCACGCCGACGGTGACCGCGTCGAGGCGGCCGAGCTAGATCTCCGACTGGGACACCGTATGGGACGCCTGGCTGCCGGCAGAGCGTGGGGAGTTCTGGGAGCGGACCCTGACCGAGGAGGCCTGCCGGAGCTCGGTGCGGCACTGGGAGCGGACGTTCGCCCGGTACCTGACCACGCTGACCCGGGTGTGCAAGCGGGCGCGTCAGGCACTCCGTGCGGAAGGTGTGACTGATCAGGGCTTCGTCGTGGTCGTCCTGACCGACGACGACGCGGAGGAGGGACTGCTGCGGCGGGTCCTCGGCGTCCGCGAGATGCGACGGCTGTTTCCCGTGTACGAGGAGGCGGCGGCCTGGACCGCCGAGGTGGCGGCCCTGGCACCTGGGGAGCGCGCCGTCCGCTACGTAAGGGCGCTCAGCGTCCGGGACGGTCCGGTCGGGCGCGAGAAAGCGGAGAAGGCGCTGTGCGCATTGGGGCTGGATGCGGTGCCGGCTCTGATCGACGCATTGTCCCAGGGCCCGGACCGGTGGCAGGCGGCGAAGCTGCTCGCTGATATCGGGGACGCTTCGGACGAGGTGGTCGAGGCGCTCTCCGACGCTCTGCGGAACACCACGGGGCATGACCTGAGCTGGGTCGCGGTGGCGCTGTCCCGGCTGGGGCGGCTCGACATGGTGCTTGCCTCCTCCCCCCTGCCGGACGACACCGTCGTGGCGGCGGTGGCGGCGCCCTTCACCGCTTTCCGCGACCACACCGCCTCACCACCGCCGCTGGACTACGGGCCGCTGGAACATTTCCTGGTGGATCGGCCCCGGCTGAGCGAGGCGGTGGTGGCGGCGCTGCGTCCGGGCAGCAGTTACTGCGTGATCCGGGCCGAGGAGGTGAACACGGTTCTTGACGCCTTGCGTTCGCCTCATGCCGTGATCCGCCGTCACGCGGTCTCTGTCCTTGCGGTGCGGTCACTCGGCGCCGCCGTGGGCCGCCGCATCATTCCGCAGCTGACCGATGTCATGACCAAGGATCCCGACGCCACCACGCGCCGTCTGGCGGTCCTGTCCCTGCACTGGTGGAAGCACGACGTGCCCCTCCAGCAGGCCCTGCAAGATCCCGATCCCGGGGTGCGGACCACTGCACAGCAGTGTCTCAGCGAGAACTGAACGAGAACCGAGCGAGAAGGAGTCACCGTGAAGCGCATCGGTCTGATCGGCGTCGGGGAGATCGGCCGGGCCCTCGTCGAGGGCTTGTGCGAGGGAGTCGACGAGGCACCGGAGGTGTACCTGTCGCCGCGGGGTGCGGGCACGGCGGCGGAGCTGGCCGGGCGTTACAGGACCGTGCGCGTGTGCTCCGACAACCAAGCGGTGGTGGACAGTTCGGAAATCGTCCTGATCGCCGTGCGCCGCGATCAGCGTCACCAAGCGCTCGCCGGGCTGCGCGTGCACGGCGACAGAACCGTGGTCAACGTGATGGCCGGGGTCCGCAACGACGAGCTGCGCAAGACGCTCGGCGGTGAGGCCCCGATCGTACGGGCCATCCCCCTGCCCACCGTACGAGAGCGCCGCTCGGTCACCGTGACCTGCCCGTCGCATCCGCTGGTGGACGCCCTGTTCGAGGAGTTGGGCGGCGTCCTTCCCGTCGCCGACGAGGCGGCCTTCGACGTGTTCTCCGCGCTGACGGGGACGCTGACCACCCACTACGCCTACCTCGCCGCCCTGACGGCGTGGGCCGGCGAACAGGGCATCGCCCACGACGCAGCGGAACGCTACGTGCGCAGCCTCTTCCAGGGTGTCGGCCGTTCGCTGGGCGACGAGGCCCACACCCTGCAGCAGTTGGCGGCCGACCACGAGACTCCGGGCGGCAACAACGAGCGCATCCGCACCACTTGGTTCGACGAGGCCAACAGCACGGCGCTCGCCACGGCGCTGGACGGACTGCTCGGAGACCTCGGCCGGTGATGTGACCGGGAGGGTTCACTGTGGTCGGGAGACGGCTCACGGGACGAGCGCGGTCCGCGAGGCGACTGGTATTACTGGTGCATGCAGGAAGAGCAGGAAGAGACCGCGCGGTCCGCGATCGACACGTTCATCTCCGCGTTCAACGCCTCGGACGACAGCTATGTGACTGCGCTGCTCTCCCAGGCCCTCACCTCGGACGTGGTCTTCTGGGGACCGTTGGGCCGCAGTGAGGGGATCGAGGCGGTCGAGCGGTTCGTGCTGGACATCCGGCGCCACCCCGCGGGGACCGGCACGATGGTGCGCTGTTCGGCGGTGGACATGCCGGGCGAGTGGGCCCGGTACCAGTGGGTCTTCACGACGCCGGATGGAGGCCCCCGCCTCGCGGGAACGGACGTCGTCCATCTGCGGCGGAGCCTCATCGACCAGGTCATCGTCTTCGCGGGGGAGATCGAGCCGTCCGCTTCCTGAGGCGCCCGTAGCGGTCCGATCGGACGTCACCGCACATCCAACCGCCACGACGGCCAACCGGCGAACCTGTACGGTCACAGCGCTAGCCGGGCTCGGCACTCGTTTCCGTGGGCTTGGCGCTCGGCGCCTCGGCGGGTGCCGGGCTCATCGCACCGGATTCGCGTCCCGCCCACAGCACCGCCGCGATCAGCAGCGCCCCCGCCCCGACCAGCCACGGCAGCGGCCCCGGTGGCAGGGAGCCGGCGACGAGTCCGGCCAGGGCGCCGACGAGTTGGAGCGCGAGGGACTGTACGGAAAGGGCTGTGGCACGCCCCTCGTTGGTGACGCGTCGGTGGAGCAGCTCGTTCTGGTTGGGGCTTGCGGCGCCCAGGCCTACGTAGACCAGGCAGTAGCCCAGGACGGCCACGACGACAGGGAGTGCGCCGTCCGTCGTCGACGTCACGGCGAGCGCCACCAGTCCCCCTCCCGCGACGGCCAGGCACACCATCACCGCCCGTGAACCGCTGCCCGCGAGCCGTGCCGCGAGCGGCGCGAAGTGGCTGCCGACGCCCGAACACACGAACCCGGTGCAGGCCAGGGCGGCGAACAGCACAGCGCCCGACTCGGGCGCTCCGGTCAGGGCCGCGGCACGGCCCGGCGTGAGCAGTTCGAGGGCGCACAGGGCCGCTCCCACCGCGGCCGCGGTGAGCAGCACCCGTCGCACGATCCGGTCGCGGCCGCCGAGCCGCAGCCCGCCGACCACGGTGGCGGGCACACCCCGCAGCGTGGCGCCCAGTGTCGTACGGGGCCGGGGCTTCTCGGGCAGCGCCGTCATCACGTACACGGCGAACACCAGCGACAGCACGGAGGCGATCAGCGCCGGGACGGACAGCGCGAGGATCTGTCCGCCGGTCGCCTCGTTCAGCCGGTCCCCCAGCTCCGGCCCGAGGCCGAGCAGCCACGGCAGCGCGCCGCCGAGCAGGGTGCCCACCGCCAGCGCCGCCGAGGTCGCGGTGGATCCGCGCGCGAGTCCGGTGCGCAGGTCGGCGTCCGGGCCCGAGTGGGCCTGCACGGTCTCCACGTACCAGGCCTCGGCCGGCCCGCTGTGCAGCGCACGGCCGACGCCCTTGAGCGCCATGCCGAGCGCGAGCATCCAGGCGCTGGTGCCCAGTCCGACGAGCGCGAACGCGGCACAGTCGAAGACTCCGGCGGCGGCGAGCACCGCACGACGTCCGATGACGTCGGACAGTCCGCCGGTGGGGAGTTCGAGCAGCGCCACGGTCAGGGAGTGGGCGGCGAAGAAGCCCGCGATCGCGGCCAGACCCATCCCCCGCTCGGTGAACAGCAGAATCCCGGGCGCGACGGCCAGCCCGGCGGGCAGCCAGAACAGCACACAGACGGTGACGTACCGCCGGCGCGCCACGGCCGGACTGAGCAATGCGGTCACGCGAGCCCCCAAGTCGACATGCGGGGGCGGACGGCGTCCCCCTCGCCGAAGAACGGCAAGGTTATGCCAGGGCGCGGTCCGGCAGAAGATCTTGTGCCCGAGTTCCTGCGCGACTCGGAGGCCGAACTCCCTTACGTACGCGGGGAATGCCCGGGGCTCTTCCAGGGGTCCGGCCGCTCAGATCCGGAAGATGCGCACCACATGGGGTGTATCGGCGAGCGTGTGCGGCGCGAAGGCGTGGTAGGCCCACACATGCACCCAGGCGTTCCCCGTCCGCAGGGTCAGGACCGACTTCATCATCCCGGGCCCGAAGTAGGTGAGCAGCAGGAAGCTGACCGACAGGACCGCGTCGCCTGGTGTGGTGAACCGTGTCCAGGCGTCCCACAGGTGGAAGACCGTATAGGCAAGGCCGCCCAGGACGACAGTGGCCGCTGTGGAGCCGGTGAGCTTGCGCAGCCGCGGCAGCAGGATCGCGTAGATGAAGACCATCGCGGGCAGGACCGTGCCGGCGAAGTAGAGGGCGAACGCGGCAGGTACGCCGAGGAGCAGTTGGCGTCCATCGAGGTCGAAGAGCTCCGGCCTGAGGACCGCGAACTGCACCGCGGACTCGACCACGAGGACCACGCCGATCAGCAGGGCGTCGGCCCGACGGTCGGCCGAGCGCAGGTTCAGGTCCTCGGCGCTGTAGCGGCGCCGGAAGAACAGCAGCGGCAGGACGGCGTACACGACCAGGTTGTAGAGAGCCCAGGTGACGGCCTCGGCCGCGCCGACATGTTCATGGGTCCCATAGAGCGTGCCCGCGAGGTGGAAGCCGAACGGGTCCCAGCCGAGCGAGCGCGCCAGTACGAAGCCGAGGGCGAGGCCGCCGGCCCCGTACGCCAGCAGAAGCAGGGTCTCCTTCAGGGCGACGGAGCGCTCGGGTGCCCGCGCGGCCACGTCGGGGCGGGTGCGCCGGCGGGTCAGCAGGACCGTGACACCCATGAGGAGCAGCACTTCGGCAAGGGCGACGTTGGCCTCCACCAGGCGTCCCCCGGGCGTGCTTTCGGCGGTGGACGGCCAGTCGAAGGGCAGCCGTTCGTCGGCGAGGGCCAGGACGAGCACGTTCACGGTCAGCCAGCCGGCCGCGACCGCCCACAGGACGGGAGAGCGCAGGAACACCCAGCGCGGCGGGCCGTTGAGTTCCGGAGAGTTGGAGCGGGTGGGCTGCATGTGCGCCTCCGCGGGCTCTTCGGCGCGAGTGCACCGGAGCAGTTAACGTAGCACGACTGTGTTATAAAGAGCCCATGCCGAAAGTGGTCGACCCTCAACTCCGCCGCACAGAGCTGGCCGAGGCCGTATGGCGGGTGATCCGGCGTGACTCCCTCGAGCAGGCCTCGGTCCGCAACGTCGCGCAGGAGGCCGGTCTTTCGGCGGGTTCGCTGCGGCACTACTTCAGCAGCCAGTCCGAGTTGATGGTCTTCGCCATGCGAATGGTCATCGACCGGATCGAGCAGCGGATCGAGCAGCGGACTGCCGCGCTCAGCGCGGAGTGCGACCCCCTGCGGCGTGCCGAAACCGTGGTCGCCGAGTTGCTGCCGCTGGACGCCGAACGGCGGGCGGAGAACGAGGTATGGCTCGCCTTCACCGCCCGCTCCATGACCGATCCGACACTGCGCGCGCTGCGCGAGGAGAGCTACGACAGGCTCCGCGACGGCTGTCGCGGCCTGGTGACCGGACTCATCGGACCCGACCGTGACCCGGAGCTGGCGGCGGCCAGGCTGCATGCGCTGGTGGACGGCTTGGCCGTGCACGCGGCGATGCGGCCGGAGGCCTGCACCGCGGAATCGATGCGCGCTGTCATCGCCGTCCACCTGGCAGAGCTGTCGGAGCCACGACGGGAGAGCTGAACGGTCCGGGTGACCTTCTTCGGCTCTGAGGGTCCGGGTGACCCCCTTCGGCCCTGGGGTCCGGGTGACCTCCAGCGGCCCTGCGGGTCCGGGTTACCTCCAACGGCCCTGCGGGCCTCAGACGCCGAACTCCCGTACAGCTGCCAGGAATGCGCGCGGGTTCTCCTCGTGTACGAGATGTCCGGCCTCGATCGTGACGAGGCGTGCGTCCGGCAGCGCGGCGGCCATCGCGGCGATCTGCTCCTGGGGCACATGGCTCTTGGCGCCGCCCGCGATCACGAGCGTGGGGACCGTGATCCGCGCGTACCGCGCACGCCAGGCCGGGTCGGGATCGTTGAGGTCACGGTCGGTGTCGGGGACGAGGGGCCAGTCGAAGCCGAGTGCGCCGTCGGGGCGTCGGGCCGGGCCGCGGCGGGGTTCGAGCGGCACCATCGCGGGGGCTTCCTCGATCACCAGGCGCCCGATCAGAGCGGGCTGCCGCTGGGCGAGCAGCCAGGCCGCGGCCCCGCCCATCGAGTGGCCGATCACCGTGGCTCCCGCCAGGCCCCGGTCCTCGATGAAGGCGCACAGGTCGTCACGGAAGCCCGCGAACGAGTACGTACCGGGCCAGTCGCTGAGCCCGTGCCCGGTGAGATCGAGCGCGTACACGCGGTGGTCGGCGGCGAGGTCGGCGGCGATGTCCGTCCAGTCGCGGCGGTCGGCGCCACGGCCGTGGGCCAGGGCGACGGGCGGGGCGGGCGCCCGGCCCCCCCCCGTGTGGGGGAGGGGGCCCCCCGCGGGGGGGGGGCGGCGTTGCCGGCCCGGCGGGGGCGGCGGGCCCCCGGGCGGGGGCCCGGGCGGACGGGCGGCGCGCCCGCCGGGCCGCTCACGGTGTAGGCAAGGCGCCCGCGTACGGTGCGGGCGCTGTGCACGGACGGGTCGAAGAAGGCGGCGACCGTACGGCGGAAGGCGCCCGGATCGTCCAGCCAAGGGAAGTGCCCGGCACCGGGCTGCACGTCGAACTGCGCCCGGGGCAGGACCTCTTCCAGCTCACGGGCAACCTGCGGGCGCGGGCAGCCGTCCAGTTCGCCGCTCAGGACCAGCACGTCCGCGTCCAGCGCCGCGAGCGCGCCCCGGGTCGCCGGCGGATCGAAGGCACCCTCCGACCCGTACCGCAGCGCGGCCTCCATGTTGATCTGCATGGGGCTGTCTGCCGCATGCGCCTTGGCCTGCGCATCCCACCGGCCGTAGAAGAAGGCCTGGAAGGGTCCTTCCGCCTCCTCCCCGCGCAGCCGTGCCTCGAAGACGGGCCACGCCTCGTCGAACCAAGGCTCGCCGCTGCGCAGGCGCGCCGCCTCGCTCCGCTGCTCCGGCGTGACCGGGATGCCGACGGCCCACAGGGTGGGGGTGATCAGCGCGAGCTGCCGCACCCGCGCCGGGTGGGCGGCCGCGTACAGGAGCGCGAGGTTGGAGCCCGCCGAGTGCGCCAGCAGATCGACGCGGTCGAGGCCGAGATGCTCCCGCAGCGCCTCGATGTCCCCCACCTGCCGGTCGCAGCGGTACGTGTCCGGGTCGGCCGGTGCGTCCGAGGCGCCCGTGCCCCGCAGATCCAGGAACACCAACTGCCGGTGCGCATCGAGACCGCCGAGGTCACCGAGGTAGGCGCCGGCGCGCATCGCCCCGCCGGGCACGCAGATCAGCGGCTCGCCGGTGCCCGCCGTGCGGTAGGCGAGGCGGGTTCCGTCCGGGGCTGTGAAGGTGGGCATGGCGTGATCCTCACAGCGGGGTCGTCGCCGTGGCAAGGCAATTCACCAGTGGTGAACGCACCCGCCCGCGGACGCCACGGAACGTCTTGAGAGACTGCCCCCGTGCATGCATCGACGCAGGTGGGCGAGCGCTTGGCGCTGCGGGCCGCCGAACCGGACGACCGCGAGGCCATCGCCGAACTGCGGGCCGTCGTGCTGCGCCCGGACCTCGAACGCCTCGGCCGCTTCGACCCGCAGCGGGTCCGCCGGCGCTTCCTCGACGCCTACACCCCCGCGCACACCTTCCTCGTCCTGTACGACGGCGCCTTCGCCGGCTGCGTGGCCCTGCGCCCCGCCGACGACTGCCGCTGGCTGGAGCACTTCTACCTCCGCCCCGAGCTGCAGGGCCGCGGCCTCGGCTCGGCGGTCCTGCGCACCGTCCTCGCATCGTCCGACGCCGCCGGCGAGACCGTACGCCTCAACGTCCTTCAGGGAAGCCCCGCCCGGCGCCTGTACGAACGGCACGGGTTCGTCCTGGAGTCCGAGGACCCCGTGGATGTGTTCATGGTGCGGCGCCCGCCGACGGGTCGTCGGCTCTCCGTCTTCCCGAACACCGGTCCCTAGCTCCCGTCTTCCCGAACACCGGTCCCTAGCTCCCGTCTTCCCGAACACCGGTCCCTAGCTCCCGTCTTCCCGAACACCGGTCCCTAGCTCCCGTCTTCCCGAACACCGGTCCCTAGCTCCCGTCTTCCCGAACACCGGTCCCTAGCTCTCCGTCTCCCCGAACAACTGCCGCACCGTGGTCCGGTAGTTGGTCTGCACGTGCGTCAACGCGCTCGCGCGGGCCCGGTCCCGGTCGCCCGAGGCGAGGGCCGCGTACAGCTCGTGGTGTTCCTCGAGGAGCGTGCGCCACTCCTCGTTGCGCCGCGTCATCCAGCGCATCCGGCCGTCGACCGGCTCCATCACCGACATCAGCAGCCCATTGCCCGCCATGGCGAGGATCCGGTCGTGGAACAGGGTGTTGACGTCCGTGATCGTCTCGGCGTCCTGGGCCTCGGTGGCCACGGTCGCCCGGTCGAGGAGCTCCGCCAGATCGGCGAGCGCCTCCGGGGTGGCCCGCTCGGCCGCGAGACCGGCGGCGTAGACCTCCAACGCCTCGCGCAGTTCGAAGAGTTCCTGGACGTCGGTGGCGTCCAGGCGCCGCACCAGCGCCCGCCGTGGCGACTCGAAGTACACGAATCCCTCGGCGACGAGGGCGCGCACCGCTTCCCGCACGGGCACCCTCGACACCCCGAAGCGCTCGGCCAGTTCCCGTTCGACCAGACGGTCCCCCGGGCGCAGCCGGCCGGCGACTATGTCCTGCCGCAGCTCGGCGAGCACCTTCTCGCGCACGGCTCCGAGCGCGCGTTCAGCAGTGGTCATGAGCTCATTTAACCTGCCGCGACCCAAATGCACGTGGCCGGGGGCGACATGGGCCGGACGCGATCGGTCACCCAGGACAGCCGCTCCTTTTACCTACTCGTAACCGACGGGACATTGCCGCGTGCCGGTGGCGGCGGGACGATGACCGCGTCGCGCTTGGTATACCAAACGCACCGCTCCCTCCTGTCCCCGTCCCATGGAGGCTCCATGTCCGTCCTCGACGGCACGCGCCCTCCGGGTGCCCCCACCACCCCGGATCCCCGCCTCACCAACGAAGACCTCGCGCCCGCCAAGGAGCGCAAGTGGAAGGTCTTCGACCTGTTCGCGCTGTGGATGTCCGATGTGCACAACCTCGGCAACTACACGTTCGCCGCAGGCCTGTTGGTCATCGGCATGAGCGTCTGGCAGGTCTTCACCTCCCTGCTCGTCGGCTTCATCCTGATCTACATCGGGATGAACGCGATGGGGAAGATGGGCCAGAAGCACGGCGTCCCGTTCCCCGTCATCAGCCGGATCAGCTTCGGCGTCTGGGGTGCGAACATCCCCGCGCTGATCCGCGCGGTGATCGCCATCGCCTGGTACGGCATCCAGACCTATCTGGCCTCGGTCGCCGTGAACGTGATGCTGCTCGCCGCCTGGCCGGGCCTTGAATCCTGGACCGAGCACTCGTTCCTCGGACTTGACGCGCTCGGCTGGGTGTCGTTCCTGTCCCTGTGGGTGCTCCAGGCGCTGATCATGACGCAGGGCATGGAGTCCATCCGCAAGTTCCAGGACTTCTGCGGCCCGGCGATCTGGGTCGTGATGATCGCGCTCGCGATCTGGATCCTGTCCGAGGCCGACTGGACCATCTCGCTCACCGACAGTTTCCACCCGGTGGACACCGGGGAGCAGGTCCGGCTGTGGTTCGGGGCGATCGGCCTGATCCTCGCCACCTACGGCACCCTGATGCTCAACTTCTGCGACTTCTCCCGCTTCGCTCCCGACTACCGCACCGTCAAGCGCGGCAACTTCTGGGGCCTGCCCATCAACTCCACCGCGTTCGTGGTCCTTTCGGTGGTCGTGACCGCCGGCAGCATGGAGGTGTACGGCGAGGCCATCACCGACCCCGCCCTGCTCGTCGCCAAGGTCGACAACACCCTGGTGCTCTTCCTCGGCGCCCTGACCTTCGCCATCGCCACCATGGGCGTGAACATCGTCGCCAACTTCGTCTCCCCCGCGTACGACCTGGCGAACGTCTGGCCGCAGAAGATCACTTTCAAGGTGGGCGGCTTCATCTCCACCGTCGCGGCACTGCTCGTCACGCCGTGGAACCTCTACTCCAACCCGACAGTCGTGAACTACTTCCTGGGCGGGCTCGGCGCCTTCCTCGGACCGCTGTTCGGCGTGATCATGGTGGACTACTTCTGGGTCAAGCGCGGCAGGATCGATGTGGACCAGCTCTTCAACGCCGGTCCCGACTCGCCGTACCACTACCGCAAGGGCTTCAACCCCAAGGCCCTGTGGGCGTTCGTGCCGAGTGCGGCGATCACCGCAGTGCTCGCGCTGGCGCCGGCCTTCGACGCGGCGGCTCCGTACTCCTGGTTCATCGGTGTGGCGATCTCGGCGGCCCTGTACGCGGCGATCTGCCGCGCCGAGCGCGCCGCCACCCCGGTGGTCCCGGCCCAGCGGGCCGCGCAGCCGGAGGCCTGAGCGCATGCACCTGCTCGTCACGAACTGCAACACCACCGCGGCCATGACCGAGGAGATCGTGGCCGGCGCCCGCGCGGCCGCGAGCCCGGGGACGACCGTCACCGGACTCACGCCGGAGTGGGGCCCGGAGTCGGCCGAGGGGTGGCTGGACAGCTATCTGTCGGCGGCCGCGGTGCTCGACACACTGCGGCGGTACGAGGGCGCGTGCGACGCCGTCGTGATGGCGGGGTTCGGCGAGCACGGCCGTGAGGGCGCACGGGAACTGCTCGGCGTACCCGTCGTCGACATCACCGAGGCGGCCGCACATCTGGCCTGTCTCATCGGACGGCGCTACGCGGTGATCACCACCCTCGACCGGACCCGCGGCCAGATCGAGGACAGCCTCCACGCAGCTGGGGTCCTCGCCCATTGTGCGGCGGTGACAGGTACCGGGCTCGGCGTCCTCGAACTGGGCGATCCGGAACGGACGCTGGAGGCCTTCGTACAGGCCGCGGAACGCGCGAAGGAGGCGGGCGCCGAGGTCCTGGTGCTCGGCTGCGCCGGGATGACCGGGCTGCAGCGGGCCGTCGGCGACAAGCTCGGACTGCCGGTCGTGGACGGTGTGGCGGCCGCGGTGAAACTCGCCGAGTCGCTTGTCTCGCTCGGCCTCACCACCAGCAAGGCGGGCGGCTACGCGGATCCGCTGCCGAAGCGGCGCCGGTGGGGGCCGCCCGAACGGTGAGCAGCCCTGCGCGCGGCGCGGCGGCCCCACTCCGGGAGCCGCCGCGCCGTGGCATGCCTCCCCCAACTCCCCGGCGCATACCTCTTGTCCGCGGCCGCCCCCTCCTGAATTACTGATCCCGGCAGCTCAACCGAATGATCGGTCGCCCGATACGGGCGTGAGTGGACGGTACGGGCCGCCGGAACGATACGGGCGCGCGCGGACGGCACGGGACAGGAGTACGGCGGATGACGGACATGTTCGACGCGGGTGAGCGGCTCGACGCAAAGGAGCTCCAGCTGCTCCAACTGACGCGGCTGCGGGACACGTTGGAGCATGCGTACCGGAACGTGCCGCATTACCGGGCCGCCTTCGACAAGGCCGGAGTGCACCCCGGGGACTGCCGTTCGCTCGCGGACCTCGCCCGTTTCCCGTTCACCACCAAGGCCGATCTGCGGGAGAACTATCCCTTCGGGATGTTCGCCGTCGAGCGCTCCGAGATCCGGCGCATCCACGCGTCCAGCGGAACGACGGGGCGGCCGACCGTGGTCGGGTACACCGAGGGTGATCTGGACGTGTGGGCCGATGTGGTCGCCCGGTCGATCCGCGCGGCGGGCGGGCGGCCGGGACAGATCGTGCATGTGGCGTACGGATACGGCCTGTTCACGGGCGGCCTCGGCGCGCATTACGGGGCCGAGCGGCTCGGCTGCACGGTCGTGCCCGCATCGGGCGGGATGACCGCACGCCAGGTCCAGCTGATCCAGGACTTCCGCCCCGAGATCATCATGGTGACGCCCTCGTACATGCTGACGCTCCTCGACGAGTTCGAGCGCCAGGGCATCGACCCGCGCACCACCTCCCTGCGCACCGGCATCTTCGGCGCCGAACCGTGGACCGAGCAGATGCGCACGGAGATCGAGGAGCGGTTCGCGATCGACGCCGTGGACATCTACGGGCTCTCGGAGGTGATGGGCCCGGGTGTCGCGCAGGAGTGCGTGGAGACCAAGGACGGGCTGCACATCTGGGAGGACCACTTCTAC
The DNA here is from genome assembly GCF_016464295.1 of Streptomyces sp. N35. Classification (NCBI taxonomy): domain Bacteria; kingdom Bacillati; phylum Actinomycetota; class Actinomycetes; order Kitasatosporales; family Streptomycetaceae; genus Streptomyces; species Streptomyces sp. N35. The sequence goes on from NZ_JAEIMH010000006.1 coordinate 12,330, forward strand.
CCGGAGGTGGTGGATCCGGTGACCGGAGCGGTGCTGCCGGACGGCGAGCCCGGTGAGCTGGTGTTCACCTCGCTCACCAAGCAGGCCATGCCCGTGATCCGTTACCGGACAAGGGACCTGACGCGTCTGCTGCCGGGGTCGGCCCGGCCCGCGTTCCGCCGTATGGAGAAGATCACCGGCCGCAGTGACGACATGGTGATCCTGCGCGGGGTGAATCTCTTCCCGACCCAGATCGAGGAGATCGTGCTCCGCACGCCCGGTGTCGCCCCGCACTTCCAGCTGCGGCTCACTCGTGCGGGCCGCCTCGACGCCCTGACCGTACGGGCGGAGGCGCGCGCCGATGCCACCGCCGAGGAACGGGCAGCGGCGGCGGGCGCCATCGCGCGGGCGGTGAAGGACGGGGTGGGTGTGTCGGCCGGGGTCGAGATCGTGGATCCCGAGACGCTGGAGCGATCGGTGGGGAAGATCAAGCGGATTGTGGACGAGCGGCCGCGTAGGAGCGCGTCGGCGAGCTGAGCCCGGGAACCGAACTGCGCGGATCCCCGGCCGCCAGGTCCCGCGCCACCTCGCGCGCGGTCCGCACAAAGGCCTCGACCGGGCCGGGCGCCTGACCGGCCCGCCAGACCAGCCCGTAGTGGACCGGTTCCGCGTCACTGAAGGGGACATAGGCGACACCGGGCCGCGCGTAATACGTGGCCGTGTGCGCGGGGGCGAGCAGCGCACCCTTGCCGCCCGCGATGAGCATCAGGGCTTCCTGCATGTTGGTCACGCTGGGGCCCTGGGGGATCGCGCGGCCCGCCGGGGTACGGGTGGGTACGTGGTGCTCGCGCCAGTAGTCCGGCAATGCGCCTTCGAGCTGCAGCAGCGGCACCTCCCCCAGGTCTTCCACGGACACCGAGTCCCGCGCGGACAGCGGATGGGCCGTGCCGATCACGAGGACGCGCTCCTCGGCGAGCAGCGCGGGCCCGCCGCCGAGATCGTCCTCCTGTACGGGGAGCTCCTGCAGCTGGACGTCGAAGTCCCCGTTGCGCAGCTGTCCGTACGGATCGGTGAGCGGCACCTCGCAGATCTCCACGGCGAGCCCGGGGTGGCTGACGCGCAGCGCCTCCGTGGCCTTCAGGACGATCTCGCCGGTGAGCGGGTTGGCGAAGCCGACGTGCAACACCGTGTCGATCCCGCGCGCGGTGGCGGCGGCCCGGGCGAGGGCGTCCTCGATGCCCTGGTGCAGGGGTGCGAGGTCCTCGCGGAGCTGACGGCCGAGTGCGGTCAGGGCGACCCGGCGGCTGGTGCGGGTGAACAGCGGGGCACCGACGCGGCGTTCGAGCCGCTGGACCAGCTGGCTCACGCGCGCGCGGGAGAGCCGCAGCTTGTCGGCGGTGCGGCCGAAGTGCAGCTCCTCGGCGAGCAGGAGAAAGCACTCCAGTTCATCGCGTTCCATCAAGTCCCCCAGGTCGCGTGGCGTTTCGTCGAGGCCTCCCAGGTCACAGCGGATCGGTAAGCCTGGTTGAACGAACGTTGCGATCATCGCCGTTGTTCCGCCCGCTCGCTCTGGCCGAAGGTGAGGAAGCCGCCAGGAGGCGGCCCCCACTCCCTTCCCCTCAGAGGAACCGCCATGAGTTCGCCCCGTACGTATCCGCATAAATCAGCAGACGCCCTGAGCGGCCGGGACTGGGGCGTGCTGCTCGTCCTGTGCGGCGCGATCTTCCTGGAGGGCATCGATGTGGCCATGCTCAATGTGGCCCTGCCGTCCATCCGCGCCGACCTCGGCCTGTCCACCGGTTCCCTGCAGTGGGTGATGAGCGCCTACGTCCTGGGCTACGGCGGCTTCATGCTGCTCGGCGGCCGCGCGGCCGACCTGTTCGGGCGCCGGCAGATGTTCGTGTTCTGGCTCACCGTCTTCCTGCTCTTCTCCGGACTCGGCGGCCTCGCCTCCGAGGGCTGGATGCTGATCGTGGCCCGGTTCGTCACGGGCGTCGCGGCGGCGTTCATGACCCCGGCCGGCCTGTCGATCATCACCACGAGCTTCGCCGAGGGCCCACAGCGCAACAAGGCGCTGCTCGTCTACTCCGGCACCGGGGCCGGCGGCTTCTCCATCGGCCTGGTCGTCGGTGGTCTGCTGACTTCGGTCGGCTGGCGCTGGGTGTTCTTCGCCCCGGTGGTGCTCTCCGCGCTGATCCTGCTCGCCGCGCTCACCCTCGTCCCCAGGACGCCGCGCCCCGAACGCACCGGCCGGAGCGTGGACTTGGCGGGCGGCCTGACCGTCACCGCCGCGATCGTGCTGATCGTCCTGGGCGTGGAGCGTGCCTCCCACACCGGACTCGTCGAGACCCTGCTCACCCTGGGCGCCGGTCTCGCCTCACTGCTCGCGTTCGTCGTCATCGAAGCGCGGTCGGCCAACCCCTTGGTGCGTCTGGGCATCTTCCGCAGCGGCGCCCTGGTGCGCGCGAATCTCGCCGGGCTGCTCTTCGCCGCGGGCTTCTTCGGCTTCCAGTTCCTGGTCGTCCTCTATCTCCAGGAACTCCGAGGCTGGTCCACGCTCGAGACCAGCTTCGCGATGATCGTCATCGGGATCGACGCGATCCTCTCGCCGCTGCTCGTGCCCCGCCTTGTGGCCCGTTTCGGCAGTGCGCGCCTCATCCTCGGCGGCCTGCTCGCCGCCTCGCTCTCGTACGCCCTGTTCCTGCCGGTCGGCGCCGACTGGACGTATCTGGCGATGCTGCCCAGCCTGCTGCTGCTCGGCATCGCGTTCGCCCTCGCCTACGGTCCGTTGACGATCGTGGCCACCGAGGGCGTCAAGGAGGAGGAGCAGGGCCTGGCCGGCGGACTCCTCTACACGTCCTTCCAGTTCGGGGCGGCGCTCGGTCTCTCGGCGGCCACGGCCGTGAATGTCGCGGCCACCACGTCGAACGCACCGTCCGCACTCCTCGACGGCTACCGGTCCGCCCTGTGGGTGCCGCTCGCCGCGGCCCTGCTCGCCGCGCTCATCAGCGCTTTCGGGGTTCGGGCCCGATCCGCCGGCACGGTGACCGCGACAGGCGGACCGGCCGTCGACACCGCCGCCCCGGCCGAACTCCCCACCGCCCGCTGACCTTTCCCCGAAGGGACCACCCGCCATGCCCACCAACCGAGTCGACGCCTTCAGCGACCTCCAGGACACGTTCTTCAGCTACATCCGCGACATCAAGTACGCCACGATGATCACCGTCGACCGCGAGAACCGCCCCCGCGCCCGGGTACTGCTCCCCGTGTGGGAGGTCGTCGACGGCCGCCCGGTCGGCTGGCTCGCGGCGTACAAGACCCCGGTGAAGACGGCCCACTTGGCCCACAGCCCGCACACCACGTACTCCTACTGGAACCCTCGCCAGAACACCGTCCATGTCGACGCCCTCTCCACCTGGGCCGACGACGAGGCCACCAAGCACCACGCCTGGGACCTCTACCGCAGGGGCGGCCCGCCGGGGGTGGGGTACGACCCGGTGCACTACTGGCGGGGCGGTCCTGAGGATCCCGAGTACCACGTGATCCGCATCGAGCCGTGGCGGATCCAGCTCGTACGGGGGTCGGATCTCCGCAGCACGATGTGGCGGGCCGACACCGCTCTGGTGCCGGGCGCCTAGAGCGGGCCGGGCCGGGGTTCCGCAATGAGCCCCGGTCCGGCGCGCTGTGTGCACGGCGCTTGCGCACCGTGCTTGCGCACCACCCTCGCGCTCCCCGCAGACACGGCAGTTCCGGCAACCCGATTCCTCCGGGCCGCGGCAGATGGGAAGATCGCCCGATGCCGGTCGATGCGCACCTTCTCGCCGCGTTCACACTGAGCACGGTCATCGCCCTGGTCACCCCGGGGCCCGACATGCTGTTCGTGCTCGGGTGCGGCATGCGGGGCGGTGCCCGCGCCGGGCTGCTGGCCACCGCGGGCGTGATCACAGGAGATGCGCTGTACATCGTCGCGGCGGCCGCCGGACTCGCCGCATTGCTCACGGCATTCCCTGTCGTGTTCACGGTGCTTCGGATCGCGGGTGCCGCGTATCTGATCCACCTCGGTGTGCAGATGATCCGGCGCCGCAAGACAACGCCGGCCGGCGATCCCGTCGCCGGCGGGATGCCGGGGCGGCGTGCCTTCCTCAATGGCGTGGTGTCCTCGATGGCCAACCCGCAGACGTTCGCGTTCATGGCCGCCTTCCTGCCCCAGTTCGTCGATCCGGCGGCGGGGCCGGTCTGGCTGCAGTTCGCCGTCCTCGGCGCCGTCCTGATCGTCCTGGAGTTCCTGGCCGACGGGACGGTGGGTGTCCTGGCAGGGCGGCTCGGCGGCTGGCTGCGCGGCCGTGAGGCGGTGCGCCGCAGGATGGACGCCGCGACCGGAACCCTCTTCATCGGCCTGGGCGCCACCCTCGCCATCGACCGCTGAGCTCACGCCCAGGGCGTGTCTTTCGGATCAGGCGTCGCGGCCCGGCCTGATCCGAAAGACGCGCCCTAGCGGCCCTTCCTCACCCACGCGGCAAAGTCCTCGATGCCGTCGATCAGCGCCTCGAAGCGGAAGGAGTGAAAGAGGTCGAAGGCGTGGTGGCCGCCCGGGAGTTCGACGTACACGACCGGGGAGGTGGAGACGGCGCGCAGGGTGGTGACGAGTGCCTTGGGGTTCTCGGTCGGCACCAGCTCGTCGAGGTCGCCGTGCGCGATCAGGAACGGCGGGGCGTCCGGCCGCGCGAGCAGCGCCGGGTCGGTCGCGGGATCGCCGTCGAAGTACGACCTGAGATAGCCGTTGAGCGCGATGGCGGCGGTCACCGAGGTGTCCGCACCCTCGAACCCGGGCTGATATGCGGGGTCGTTGGGAGTGAGGGCGGCGAGCGAGGCCATGTGCGCGCCCGCGGAGCTTCCCGTCACGAACACGGCCGCCGCAGGGTCCGCGCCGTACTCCTTGGCATGCTCGCGGGCCCAGGCGATGGCCCTCTTCGCGTCGATGAGGTGGTCCGGGTGGGAAACGTTGGGCCGCAGGCGGTAGTTGGCGCTGACGCAGACCCAGCCCTGGCTCGCGAGCCGGTAGAGCAGCGGCAGTGCCTGGGTGTCCTTACGGCCCTGGTCGTAGTGGCCGCCGTGGAAGTGGATCAGCACGGGGCCACCCTCGGGGCGCGCGCGGTGGTGATAGACGTCGAGGAGGTTGCGGAGGCCCGCATCCCCGTAACTGAGATTGCGCACCCGCTTGACGTCCCCGCGGCGCCGGAAGACGGGACGGAGCAAGATGCGCGCCAGCGGTGGACGGCGGCGGGTCGCCAAGCCCTGGCCCAGCGCCTCGTCCAGCGCCCGCCTGACCACCGGCGCCGTCCGTATCCCGCGGCGGGCCACCACCACGAGACCGGCGGCCGAGGCAGCGGCCAGAGCGACGGCCGCCCAGTCGGCAGCTGTGGCGATATCGCCCTCGACGAAGGCCAGCGCCGTCGATGCCGTCAGGCCGTAGAGGGCGAGGTGCGGCAGCTCGTTGAAGACCAAACCGAGCCGGTAACTGAAGTAGAACAGCGGCTTCGGTCCGCGGATCCTTACTAAACAGAACACCGTGATCAGTGCGGCCAACACCGCGGTCGACGCATAGCCAACAGCCACTGGAACCAACCCCGTTCGACGCTTTCATGGAAAGTACCCCACCTGTGGTACCACGGATGGGGTACTTTTGGATACGTGAACCAGGAAAGACGCGATCAGCTCGGCAACGCGGCCATCGCCGTGCTGGCGGAAGCGGGCAGCCGGGGCCTGACGCACCGGGCCGTCGACGCCGCCGCGGGTGTGCCACAGGGGACCACCAAGAACTACTTCCCCACCAGGGACGCGCTGTTGCTGGCGAGCACCCAGCGGATCATCGAGCTGCACGCGGCCATCCCCAGACCTGCCCCCGTCGACCGTGCGGGCCTGACCGCCTTGCTGCGTACGCTCCTTGAACACGTGCGGGGGCCCGGCCGGGTGCGCGTGCTGGCTCTCCTGGAGCTGCAGCGCCAGGCGGTTCGGACTCCGTGGCTGGCGGAGCCGCTCGACGCCTTCGCCGCCGCCGACTTCGCGTACTTCGAGCAAGCCCAGCGCACCGCAGGTCTGCCCGTGACCCCGCGGCGCGCCACCACCGTCACGCTGGCCCTGCATGCCGCGCTTCCCCACCTGGTCGCCGAGGGTCCCGCCACGCGGGCGGCAGCCGGGCTCGACGACCTCGAAGGGTTCGTCGACGGCCTCTTGGAGACGGTGTACGGGCCCGCGTGAAAGCGCTGCCCGCCCACCGATCACCGGTCAGCGCCCCGCCCGCACCTCCAGCGCCGACAGAAACAGCTCGAGCGCGGTCTCGAAGGAGCTGACCGCCATGAGTGGCAATTCGCCCCGCACCTGGGCCAGTTGGGGGTACGTATCGGCCGGCAGTGCCTGATACGCCTCCGCCCAGGCCCGTGTGTCCGCGCCCCGCCGCTCGGGGGCGAGCGCGGCGTGCGCCGCGTCCAGGGCCGCGTGACCGAGCACCGTGTCGATGAAGGCCGCGTAGTGCCGTACCGCCGCGGCCTGGTCGAAGCCGCCGCGCAGCATCAGGCCGATCCCGATCTCCACCGCCCGGAACTCATGGGGTCGGCGCGTCACGCGGTACGCGGCGAGCGCCGCGATCTTCGGATGCCGGCTGTATCCCCCGTAGACGCGGTGGGCCATCTCGCGCAGCCCCGCCAGCCAGTCGCCCTCGGGCGCGAAGCCGTCCATGGTCTCGCCGATGATCCGGTCGGCCAGGGCGAGCAGCAGATCGTCGGTGTCGTGGAAGTACCGGTACAGCGCGCTCGGATCGCAGCCGAGCGCCGCGCCGAGCCGCCGCACGCTCAGCGCCTCCGCGCCGTGCTCGCCCGCGAGACGCAACGCGCAGTCGACGATCAGCTCCTCGGTCAGCACCGTGCCCGCCTTGGTCGGTCTGCGCCGCCGCCGCTCGACCGGAACCCGCCCTGCCGCCATGGCATTCCCTCCCTCGGCCGCCCTTATGTCAACACCATTGACGCAACTTTGGCAAGGCTGTTTGCTCATCGCCTCCGCTCGGCTCGTGCATCACTCCTTGTCCCTGGCCTGAGGAGCTCAACGATGAACAGCTCTACGTCCTCCGGCGCGCCCCCGCGGCTGCACCGTTCCCTCGGCGTCGTCGACGGCGTCGCGCTGGCCGCGTCCAGTACCGCCGCCACCACCAGCGTGGGCATCGGCATGGGCGCGCTCGCCGCGACCGTCGGGCTGCAGGCGCCGGCGATCCTCCTGGTCGCCTTCCTGCCGATCCTCGGCATCGCCACCGCCTACGCTCGCCTCAACCGCTCCGAGCCCAACATGGGCAGCGGATACGTGTGGGTCGGCAAGTCGATCGGCCCCTGGCTCGGCTTTCTGACCGGCTGGGTGACGCTCGTCGGCACCGTCATCTTCATGGCGTACACGAGTGCGGTGACCGGCTCGGTGGTCCTGCAGTTCGCGAACAAGGCGGGCCTGCACGAGCTCCTGGGCATCGGGCTCGACCCCAACTCGACCGCGTTGAGCACGGTGTTGGGGCTCGGAGCGCTCGCCGCCGTGACGGTCACGGCTGTCACCGGCGTACGGCATGCGACGCGCTTCCAGACGTGGCTGCTCGTCTTCGAGTACGCGGTACTGCTCGTGTTCTGCGGCTGGGCGATCGTCACCGGGGAGCACGCCTTCGACTGGTCCTGGTTCGACCCGTTCGCGATCGGGGACGGCACGGCCTTCGCGCAGGGTCTTGTGCTCGCGGTGTTCTTCTTCTGGGGCTGGGACGCGGCGTTCAGCGTCACGGAGGAGACCAAGGACACCCGCGACGTGGGACGGGGCGGCTTCATCGCCCTGTTCACGATGCTGGCGATCTTCCTGTACGGGTCCGTCGCCTTCCAGCGCGAGTTCTCACTGACCGAGCTGATCGAACAGGGGCCGCAGGGACTCACGTATCTGGGCGAGCAGTTGGCCTCCGAGCCCTGGGCGACGCTGCCGCTGCTCGCGCTGATGTGCTCCGCCGTGGCGTCCCTGCAGTCCAGCGTCATCCCGACCGCGCGCGGGCTGCACGCGATGGGACGCGACCGCACGATGGGGCCGCTGTGGACGAGGATCAGTCCGCGCTACGGGTCACCGGCCGCCGGCACCGTCGCCGTCATGGCGATCGCCGCCGTCGTCGCGCTCCTCGCGCTCGCCATCCCGAAGCTGAACGAGATGATCCTCGCCGCGGTCAACTCCATCGGCCTGATCGTGGCCCTGTACTACGGCCTCACCGCACTCGCCTGCGCCGTGCGCTTCCGCTCCGATCTGCGCACCGCTCCCGGGCAGGCCGTCCGCTCGGTGCTCGCACCGGGACTGTCCGGAATCGCCCTGCTCTGCATCGGCGGCTATCTCGGACACTCGTACTTCACGATGAGCGATCACTTCGAACTCAGCCCGGACAACGGCTGGTTCATGCTCGCCGTACCCGCAACGGTGGTCGCGTCCGGACTGGTGATGGCCGCCTGGGCGAAGTACCGGCGGCGCTCGCCCTACTTCGAGAAGCGGGGTTTCTCGCTCGCCGCTCCCGAATCCAGTGACTGAGCCCTTTTCCTACCGCTTTCCCTACCGCACACCGTCCCCACCGCAAGGAGTTCCGCGATGCACGCCGATCTGGTCTTCACCGGCGGCCCTGTCCACACCGTCTCCCCCGCCCGCACGAGGGCCACGTCCGTCGCGATACGCGGGGAGCGGATCGTCGCCGTCGGGCAGGACGAGGTGCGCGAGCTGATCGGGCCGCGCACCGAAGTCGTCGACCTGAAAGGGAAGTTGCTCATCCCTGGCTTCCAGGATGCCCATGTGCACCCGGTCGGCGGCGGGATCGAGCTGGGGCAGTGCGATCTCAGCGGCGCGACGACGCTGGACGAGTACCGCCGCCGGATCCGCGACTACGCCGACGCGCACCCGGACGCCGAGTGGATCACGGGCGGCGGCTGGGCGATGGAGGCCTTCCCCGGCGGCCTGCCCACGGCCGCCGAACTGGACACGTTGGTGCCCGACCGGCCCGTGTACCTCACCAACCGCGATCACCACGGCGCCTGGGTCAACTCCCGCGCCCTGCAACGGGCGGGGATCGACGCCCGTACACCCGATCCGGACGACGGCCGGATCGAGCGGGACGCCGACGGCTCCCCCACCGGGATGCTGCAGGAAGGCGCCGCGAACCTGGTCGGCAGGCTGCTGCCCGAACTCACCCTTCAGGAGACGATCGCGGGCCTCCTGCGCGCGCAGGAGCTGCTGCACTCGCTCGGGATCACGGCCTGGCAGGACGCGCTCCTCGGCGAGCTCGGCAACCTCAAGGATCCGACGCCCGCGTATCTCGCCGCGGCGGGCGACGGCCGGCTGACCGCGCGCGTCGTGGGCGCGCTGTGGTGGGACCGGGCGCGCGGCACCGAGCAGCTCGACGAACTCCTCGCCCGGCGCGAGGCGGGGACGGTGGGCCGGCTGCGCTGCACCAGCATCAAGATCATGCAGGACGGTATCGCCGAGAACCACACGGCCGCCCTGCTCACCCCGTATCTGGACGGCTGCGGCTGTACGTCGGACAACAGCGGCATCAGCTTCGTCCCGCCCGAGGAGCTCCAGAAGTACGTGACCGCGCTGGACGCGCACGGATTCCAGGTGCACTTCCACGCGCTCGGCGACCGTGCGGTACGCGAGGCACTCGACGCGGTGGAGGTGGCGCGGCGCACCAACGGCTTCTCCGATACGCGGCCGCATCTGGCCCACCTCCAGGTCGTGCACCCGGACGACATCGGGCGCTTCCGTGCCCTGGGCGCGAGCGCCAATCTGCAGGCGCTGTGGGCGGCGCACGAACCGCAGATGGACGAGCTGACGATTCCGTTCCTCGGCGCCGAACGCTCGGCGACTCAATACCCGTTCGGTGCGCTGCTGCGCTCGGGGGCGACGCTCGCGGCGGGCAGCGACTGGCCGGTCAGCAGTCCGGACCCCGTGCAGGCGCTGCATGTGGCGGTCAACCGGCGGCTCCCGGAGGCGCCTGAGGGGACCGGGGTGTTCCTGCCGGAGCAGCGCATCGACCTGGGCGCCGCGCTGGCCGCGTACACGGCGGGCAGCGCGTATGTGAACCACCTCGACGACGAGACCGGGACGATCGCGCCGGGGTATCTGGCGGATCTGGCGGTCCTCGACAGGGATCCGTTCGCCGGGCACCCGGAGGAGATCTGCGAGGCTCGGGTGGAGCAGACGTTCGTGGGGGGTGTGCGGGTGTTCTCGCGCTGAGGCGTGGTCTCGGGGCGGGGCGGGTGTGCGGGTGTTCTCGCGCTGAGGCGCGCTCTCGGGCCCAGGCAGGTGTGCGGGTGTTCTCGCGCTGAGGCCTGGTCTCGGGCCGGGGCCAGTCCGTGAACGCGCGGCGGCCCGTCCATCCGGAAGTTCCGGACGGACGGGCCGCAGGCTTCGTGACACGTCCCCGAGCAGGACGCCTCGCGCATCGATCGGCCGCTCCTCGACTCCGGTCGCCCTCACCAGGTGAGGACAGCGACGTGACCGGAGCCCACGCCTATCTCCTGCCGGTACATCCGCTCCTCCACGGGCCACGGGGCGGAGCCTTCTCCGCAACATAGGCAGCACCATGTCCCGCCCCCGAGGAGAACCCCGCCGCCGTCGCCCCGCCGCTCGGCGGGGTCCAATCGGATGACGAACCGTCAGCAAGTTCCGCCGATCGTTTGACATCGCGTCAGGAATACGGAGTGGCTGATTGACGCGCCGTCAGGACACCGGGCCCGACCGTCAGAAACCCGCCTGGAGCGGGTGATTCACGCATCCGATGCCGCATTGACCAGGACTTCTCCCGCGGCCGACCGGAAGTAGAGGACCGAGCGGCCCGCTCTGCGGCGCACCGCGAGACCCGAGTCGAGCAGCACTTTCAGGTGGCGGCCGACCGAGCCGAGTGCCTGGCCGGTCAGGGCGACGAGCTGGGTGGTGCTCTTCGGTGTGTCGAGGAGCACGAGGACCCGGGCGCGCGCCGGGCCGAGGAGCGCGCCGAGGGACTCCGGAACGTGCGCACGCCCCGCCTCGGCCAGCACGCCGGAACACGCGTACACCAGGGCGTGCCGGCTGCCGTCGGGGCGCCACGCCACCCAGCCGCCCTTCATGGTCACCGGCACGAACAGCAGCTGGGTGGCGTCCAGTTGGCGCGGCGGATAGTCGTACGCGTTGATCCGCAGCCTGCCGTCACCGAGCCAGCGCATTCCGGGCCGCAGCCCGTCGAGCGCGGCACTCCACCCGCTGCGGCCGAGCTGGGCGGTGCGGGCGGCGATATCGGCCTCGAGGATCCGGCGCCGGCGGTCCCAGTCCGGCCGCACGGTGTGGGTCCAGACCCAGTCGAGGAGGTCGGCGGTGCGTTGCGGCAGATCGTCGCGGTCGAGAGCGGGCGGGAGCGGGCCGCCGAGCGCGAGTGTCAGATCCTCGCGCGCGGTCGCGGGAGGGGTCCCTCGGATCTCTTCCAGTTCCTCCTCGAACGACTGCCTCCCGTCCGGGTCCGGGGTGGGGGTCAGATAGTCAGCGGTCCAGGTGGGGCCGAGGGCGGCCTTGATCGTCCGCGCAGTGAGCGGATCGGCGGCGAGGCGCTCGCGGTAGGCGGGCAGATGGGCCCCCAGCCAGGCGTGCTCGCCGGGGTGGTGCGGGGTGCCGCGTTCCAGGGCCTTGAGGGCGGCGGCGGTCTCGGCGAGCGGGGAGATCACGAAGCGGCTGTCGGCGAGGGTGTCGGTGCTGATGAGCCACAGACCCATGGGCTGCTCCTACCGCCTTCTCTTGCCTCGCGTGCGCTTCCTCTTGCTTTCGCGTGCGCTTCTCTCGCTTTCGCGTGCGCTTCCTCTCGCTTTCGCTCGTGCTTCCCCTTGCTTTCGCACGTGCGCGAAACATTAACCTCCGTCGCCCGCGCCCTGCGAGAACACCCCCATGCGCACCTATCGCGACCTCTTCGCCACCCCGGAGTTCACGCCCCTCTTCCTCGCCTCCGCCGGACATGTCGCAGGACAGACGATGAGCGGTCTGGCGCTCGGCACGCTCGTCCACACGGCGACGGGCTCACCGCTGCTGACCGCGCTCGCGATGTTCGGTCCTTCGCTCGCCCAGGTGCTCGGCGCGACCCTGCTGCTTTCCGCGGCCGACCGGCTGCCGCCGCGGGCCGCGATGACGGGCCTGGCGCTGCTGTTCGCGGCGGGTACCGCGGTGCAGGCTCTGCCGGGGATGCCTGTCCGGGGGACCTTCGCCGTACTTCTGGTCCTCGGCATGGCCGGAGCCCTGGGCGGCGGGGTGCGGTACGGCCTGGTCAACGAGGTGCTGCCCAGGGACGGTTACGTCCTCGGCCGGTCCCTGCTCAACATGTGTGCGGGCACGATGCAGATCGCCGGATTCGCGCTCGGCGGTCTGCTCGTGGTCACGCTCTCCGCGCGCGGGACGCTGCTCGTGGCAGCGGGTCTCTACCTGGTCTCGGCGGCTTCCGCCCGCTTCGGCCTCTCCCGCAGGCCCGCCCGCGCACAGGGCAGGCCGTCCGTGGCGCAGACCTGGCGCACCAACGCCCTGCTGTGGTCCGGCCGTTCGCGCCGCCGCGTGTATCTCGCGCTCTGGGTGCCGAACGGTCTGGTGGTCGGCGCCGAGTCGCTGTTCGTCTCGTACGCGCCTGCGCAGGCGGGGCTGCTCTTCGCGTGCGCCGCGGGCGGCATGCTCCTCGGCGACATCCTCGTCGGCCGCTTCGTCCCCACGGCCTGGCGCCCCCGCCTGGGCATACCTCTCCTGCTGCTGCTCGCCGCGCCCTATCCGCTCTTCGCGCTGCGTCCGGCCGTGCCGGTCGCTCTCGCCCTCGCCGCGCTCGCCTCGGTGGGCTTCGCGGCGAGCCTGATCCAGCAGGAGCGCCTGATGTCCCTGACCCCGCATGAGCTGAGCGGCCACGCGTTGGGCCTGCACACCTCCGGCATGCTCACGATGCAGGGCGTCGCGGCGACCCTCGCGGGCACCCTCGCCCAACTCACGTCGCCGGCAGCGGCGATCGCGGCGATGGGGTGCCTGTCACTGACGGTGACGCTGACGCTTGCCCGCGGACTGAGGGCGACGAATGACCCCGCTGCGGCCCCCGTACCCGCGAGGACCGAGGAGAACAGCGCGCCCTGAGGCGGCACCGCCCGTGCGGCTCGCTCAGCCCACCCGCACAGCCTCCTGCCGCACGCTGCCGGTGAGGGTCATCCCGTCGGCGTGCCGATCCGCAGCCGGTTGCCGTCGGGGCCACGCAGCTCGATCTCACGCGCCCACGGAGCATCCTCCGCCCGCACACCGAACTCGGAGGCGATGACATCGACATCCAGAACGCGGAGGTAGACCAACGTGTCGGGGCGGGCATCGCCGCTGTGCTCCGACAGGAACAACCGCACCCCGCCCCGGGCCACCTCGACGAACGCGGGAAGTTCCGGCGCGAAACGGTGTTCCCACTGTTGGGTGAAGCCCAGCCGCTCGTACCAGGAGACCGCCGCCGCAGCGTTCTCGACGCGGAGAATGGGAATCGCTTCCTCGTTCATGGCGCCATCGTCGCAGACCGCCCAGGGCGCACATCGTTTACGGCATCAGCAGGTCGTACGGCCGCTCACTGCACGCCGGGGCATGCTGCGTCCGACCGTACGGTCCTGTGCCCCGGTCCTCTTCGGCCGTGGCGCCGAGAACAGCGGATCCACCGTGAGCAGCTCGATCCCGACCGGGGCGGCCAGGGCACGCAGGGCCGGTTCGGACAGGCGGATACGGGGGTGGTACGCGCCCAGGAGTGAGGTGAGGCGCTGCTCGGACGTGAAGGCGACGGCGGTGCGAAAGCCGAGGGGCGTGCGGAAGAAGCGGGGGCTCATGCCCGTGGGACCCGGCCGGACGGGGACGAACAGCGGTCCGGCCGGGCGCTGTTCACCAGGCTCGGCGTCCTCGGCGAGAGCGGCTGACGACATGGCGTACTCCTCAAGAGCGTGCGGGCCCGGACGGCGATCGCTGCTGCAGCGACGATATGCCCGGGTGCGCCAGGCGTGCGCAGCCGTCTCACCATGCTGACGCGCGTTTGACGCGACCGTTCAGCCCTGAGGCGTCTCTCTCGGATCTCGCCAGGGGCGCGGGGTCTGGTGCGCGCATCTGCCCCCGCTTCGGTATCCGCAGAGGGCGTCGCTCCCGTGGCCGGCAAGATCCAAAAGAGACGCCCTAGCCCGCGAACCGGTCGCGCAGCTCCCGCTTGAGGATCTTGCCGCTCGCGTTGCGCGGCAGTTCGTCGACGAACAGGACGCGCTTGGGGGCCTTGAAGGCCGCGAGCTGCTCCTTCGCGTGCGCGACAAGGTCCGCCTCGGTGACCTCACCGCGGGCCACCACCACCGCCGTGACCGCCTCGATCCAGCGCTCGTCCGGTAGCCCGATGACGGCCGCCTCGGCCACCGCCTCATGGGTGTAGAGCGCGTCCTCGACCTGCCGGGACGCCACCAGGACTCCCCCGGAGTTGATCACGTCCTTCACCCGGTCGACAACGGTGAAATAGCCCTCGGAATCCCGCACCGCGAGGTCGCCCGAACGGAACCAGCCGTCCCGGAAGGCCTCCGCCGTCTCCTCGGGCTTGTCCCAGTAGCCCTCGCACAACTGGGGTGAGCGGTAGACGACCTCGCCGGGTGTGCCGTCCGGCACCTCCTTGCCGGACTCGTCCACGACCCGGGCCTCCACGAACAGCACCGGCCGCCCGCACGAGTCCATCCGGCCCTCGTGCTCCTCGGGGCCGAGCACGGTCGCCAGCGGCCCGATCTCGCTCTGCCCGAAGCAGTTGAAGAACCCGAGCCCGGGCAGCCTGGCCCGCAGCCGTTCGAGCACGGGCACAGGCATGATCGACGCCCCGTAGAAGGCCTTGCGCAGAGCGGTCAGATCGCGCCGGGTGAAATCGGGGTGGTTCGCGAGGGCGATCCATACGGTGGGCGGCGCGAAGAGGCTGTCGTGTCCGGCCTCGACCAGATCGAAGATCCGGTCCGCCGCGGGCGCGTCGATGACAGTGTTCTCCGCGCCCACCGCGAGATACGGCAGCAGGAACACATGCATCTGCGCCGAGTGGTAGAGCGGCAGCGAGTGCACGGGCCGGTCGGTCTCCGCGAGGCCGAGGGCATGGATCGCGCTGACGTACTCGTGGACCAAGGCGCGGTGCGTCATCATCGCGCCCTTCGGGAGGGCCGTGGTGCCGGAGGTGTACAGGAGCTGCACCAGGTCTTCCGGGGACGGTTCAGGACCGTCGTACACGGGTGACGTCCGCAGTCGTTCGAGCAGCGAGTCGTCCTGGTCGCGCAGCGCCAGGACCCTTACGTCATCGGGCAGTCGGCCGGCGAGTGCGGGATCGGCCAGGACCAGCGTGCTCCCGGACTGGCCGACGATGTACGCGAGATCGTCGCCGGTGAGGTGATGGTTGACCGGTACGTGCACCAGGCCCGCGCGCGAGCAGCCGAGGAAGCCGATCAGATAGGCGTCGGAGTTGTGGCCGTAGGCCCCCACGCGGTCGCCGGGCGCCAGGCCCGCGTCGCTCAGGACCCGCGCCGCCCGCGAGACCGCCTCGTCCAGTTCGGCGTAGGTCCACGTGCGGTCCGCGTAGCGCAGAGCGACCCGCTCGGGGGTGCGCCGGGCGCTGCGGCGGAGCATGGCGTCGACCGTGTTGCTGCGTACACCCGTCATGCACGTGATCCTGTGCCGGACCGCGGACGCGGGTCAAGAGCCGTGAGCGCGGGACGCAAGACCGACTCCTGTGTACCGGCACAGTCCCCCTGTGACGCGGCACAACCACCGCGCACGGAGGGACGACAGGTGACCTACCGGTAGGTACGCTCAACTGCCCCTGCCCGCACATCCGTTGGGAGGACACATGCGCCAGCGCGCGAGACGTTTCGTACTCCTCGCCACCGCGCTGCTCACCGCGGCCGCCACCGCGGCGCCCGCGCCCGCCGCCGACCAGGACCGCGGTGACCGGCATCCGTCGCACGGCGGACTTTCGGCCACCATCCGCTATACCGAATACGGCATCCCGCACATCCTCGCGGGCAACTACACCGATCTGGGTTTCGGCACCGGGTGGGCACAGGCCCAGGACAACGTCTGCGTCCTCGCCGAGAGTTTCGTGACGCTGCGCGGCGATCGGTCCAAGTACTTCGGCGTGGACAAGGCGCCCGACGGCTCCCTGTCCTCGGCCACGACGAACGCCTCCAGCGACCTGTTCTTCCGCGGGATCAAGGAAGCCGGCACGGTGGAGAAGCTCGCCGAACTCCCGCCGCCGCTCGGCAACCGGCCCGAGCAGAAGAAGCTGGTCCGCGGGTTCGCGGCCGGTTACAACGCCTGGCTGAAGCAGAACCGCATCACGGACCCCGCGTGCAAGGGTGCCGACTGGGTACGGCCCGCGACCGAACTCGACATGTCACGGCTCGCGTTCGCGCTCTCCGTCCTCGGCGGCCAGGGCCGTGCGGCGGACGCGATCACCAGCGCACAGCCGCCGGCGGCCGGCGCGCGGGCCAAGGACGTCTCCCCGAAGGCAAAGGCAGAGGCGGCCCGCGACCTGTTCGCCACGGACGAGGCCGCGATGGGCTCCAACGCGGTCGCGTTCCACGGAAGTACGACGGCGAACGGCCGCGGTCTGCTGCTCGGCAACCCGCACTACCCCTGGCAGGGCGGCCGCCGCTTCTGGCAGGTGCAGCAGACCATCCCCGGTGAGCTCAACGTCTCCGGCGGCTCACTGATCGGTGCGGTGACCCCGTCCATCGGGTTCACGCCGTACGTCGCCTGGAGCCACACCGTGGCCACCGGCGTACCGATGAATCTGCACCAACTGACCCTGGATCCGGCCGATCCGACGACGTACCTCGTCGACGGCAAGCCGCGCAGGATGACCAAGCGCACCGTCACCATCGACGTGAAGGGCGGCGCGCCCGTCACCCGTGACCAGTGGTGGACGGAGTACGGCCCGGTGGTGACCTCGCTCGGCGCCGAGCTGCCCCTTCCGTGGACGGCCACCACCGCGTACGCGCTCAACGACCCCAACGCGGCCAATCTGCGCGCCTCCGACACCGCTCTCGGCTTCGCGAAGGCACGCAGCGTCAAGGGCGTGCAAGAGGTGCTCCGCACCACGCAGGGCCTGCCTTGGGTGAACACCATCGCCGCCGACTCGGGCGGGCACTCGCTGTACACGCAGTCCCAGGTGCTGCCGCGGATCACCGATGACATCGCCGCGCGCTGCTCCACCCCGCTCGGCAGGATCACCTATCCGTCGGCGGGCCTCGCGGTGCTCGACGGTTCACGCGCCGACTGCGGTCTCGGGCGTGACCAGGACGCCCTGCAGCCGGGCATCCTCGGTCCGTCGCGGATGCCGACCCTGGTGGACGCGCCGTACGCGGAGAACTCCAACGACAGTGCCTGGCTGGCCAACGCCGACCGGCCGCTGCGGGGGTACGAGCGGGTCTTCGGCAACATCGACACTCCGCGCTCGATGCGTACCCGCGGAGCCGTCGAGGACGTGGCCACGATGGCGAAGCGCGGCAAGCTGACCGTCGCGGACCTGCAGCGCCAGCAGTTCGCCAACCGGGCACCGGCCGGCACCCTGGGCGCGGCCGAGGCGGCGCAAGCCTGCGCTCAGCTGCCGGGCGGCAAGGCAACCGGCAGTGACGGCACGGTCGTCGACGTGACGAAGGCGTGCGCGGTCCTGAAGACCTGGGACCGGACCATGGACACGGACAGCCGGGGCGCGCTGCTCTACGACCGGTTCTGGCGGGGCATGCGCTCCGCGCTCGGCTCGCAGGGCGTGTGGACCGTGCCCTTCGACCCGGCCGACCCGATCCGCACCCCGCACACCCTCAACACCGCCTCGCCCGCGTTCGCCCGCGCCCTCGCGGATGCCGTCACCCAGCTCACGTCGGCCGGTATCGCCTTGGACGCCCGCCTCGGTGAGAACCAGTACGTCGTACGGGGCGGCAAGCGCCTGGCCGTGCCGGGTGGCACCGAGTCCCTGGGCGTGTGGAACAAGATCGAGCCGGTGTGGGACCCCAAGTCCGGCTACACCGAGGTGAGTACGGGCTCCAGCCATATCCAGGCGGTCGGCTGGGACGGCTCGCGCTGCCCGGTCGCGCGGACCCTCCTGACGTACTCGCAGTCCCCGAACCCGAACTCGCCGCACTACAGCGACCAGACGCGGCTGTTCTCGCAGGAGAAGTGGGTGACCTCACGCTTCTGCGAGAAGGACATCCACCGCTCGCCCCATCTGAAGGTGGTGAAGGTCAAGGAGCGCCGTCACTGACGGACCACGCTCACCGAAGGGCCGAGGGGTTCCGCCCCTCGGGCCTTCGCCGTTCCCGCGACCGGCCGCGGACACCGAGACCGAAGCCGAATCCGCGGTGAACCCCCGCTCTGCGCACTCCCTTTACGCGCCTGTCGTGTACCTGTAACTTCCGCGCTGCAATAACTTGCAGGAACTTTCCGGCGGTTCTTGCAGGCGCGCGCTGAACTCCCCACCCGGCAGCCCGTATCGGAGAGACGCCCATGAGACACAGACCCATCCGCCCGCCACGGCGCCTGCTCGCGTCGTTCACTGCGGCGGGCGGCCTCCTGTCCCTGCTCTCCGGGACACCCGCCGCCGGCTCGGCACCGGAGGGGAGGGCCGCCGGCGCGAACACGGCGACCGTCTTCTTCTCCACGAAGACCAAGGACTGGCCCTCCACCTACCTCCACTACGCACCGGACGGCGGCGCGTGGACGACCGTGCCCGGCACGCGCATGGAAGCGGCCTGCACGGACTGGGTGAAGCAGACCGTGGACCTCGGCTCGGCCACCGGTCTGGCCGCCACCTTCAACAACGGCAGCGGCACCTGGGACAACAACGGCGGCGCGAACTACGACCTGGGCACGGGCGTCCTCACCGTCAAGGACGGCGTGGTCGCCCACAGCGATCCGTGCGCCGGCACCGGCCCGGGCAAGCCCGGCAACCAGGCCACCGTCTATTACTCCACGGCGACCTCCGGGTGGACGACGACCAACCTCCACTACGCACCCACCGGCGCCTCCTGGACCACAGCCCCGGGCCTCGGCATGGCGGCCGCCTGCACCGGCTGGTGGAAGAAGGCCATCGACCTCGGGACGGCCACGACGCTGCAGGCCACCTTCAACAACGGCAACGGCGTGTGGGACAACAACAACGGCGCCGATTACGCCCTTTCGGCCGGCCTCACCACCGTGAAGGACGGTGCGGTGACCAAGGACGCCAAGGACCCCTGCGCGGCCCAGGAGCCAGACACCCAGGCCCCGACGGCACCCCCCGAGGTCGCCGCGAACGCCGCCCACACGTCCATCGTGCTGACCTGGGAGGCGGCGACCGATGACACGGCAGTGACCAAGTACCAGGTCACCCGCACCGGCGGCACCAAGGGCACGGTCGTCACCGACGTGGGCTCAACCGTGTTCTCGGACACGGGACTCGAAGAGCGCACCGCCTACACGTACACGGTGAAGGCCCTGGACGCGGCCGGCAATGTCTCGCCCGCCTCCGCCGAGGCGAGGGCGACGACCGGCGAGCGGGCACCGGAACCCGCCGCGGGCACACCGCTGGGCACCGATCCGCGCAAGGACCCGATCTACTTCGTGCTCACGGCCCGCTTCCGCAACGGCGACACGGGCAACAACCGCGGCGGCGGCCAGCACGTCAAGTCCGGCAACGCGGCGAACGACGACCCGATGTTCCGCGGCGACTTCAAGGGCCTGGTCGACAAGCTCGACTACATCAAGGCCCTGGGCTTCTCCGCGGTCTGGGTCACCCCGGTCGTCCTCAACCGCTCGGACTACGACTACCACGGCTACCACGGCTACGACTTCTACAAGGTCGACCCGCGCCTGGAGTCCGCCGGCGCCTCGTATCAGGACCTGATCAACGCCGCGCACGCCAAGGGCATGAAGATCTACCAGGACGTGGTTTACAACCACAGCTCCCGCTGGGGCGCCAAGGGCCTGTCCACGCCGGCCGTGTACGGCGTCCGCGACTCCCAGTGGAGCTGGTACTACGACGAGAGGAACGAGGGGTTCACGTACGACGGCCTGACCGTCGAGCCCAAGTCCGGGAAGTCGTACTACAACGGCGACCTGTGGTCGACGGCCGAGCCCTCCGGCAACACCTGCCTGAACTGGGGCAAGCCCACCGGCTCCAAGAGCCCGGAGGGCTACACCCTCTACAACTGCCAGTGGCCGAGCCCCACTTCGGGCATTCTCCCCAAGGACCTGTACCACCAGTGCTGGATCGGCAACTGGGAGGGCGAGGACTCACGCTCCTGCTGGCTGCACGAGGACCTCGCCGACTTCAACACCGAGAACACGGCCGTCCAGAACTACTTGATCGGCGCGTACAACAAGTACATCGACATGGGCGTCGACGGCTTCCGCGTGGACACGGCCGTGCACATCCCGCGTACCACCTGGAACCGCCGCTTCCTGCCGGCCATCAACGAGCGGGTCACTCAGCGGTTCGGGGCGGAAAAGGCCAGGAACTTCTTCGTGTTCGGCGAGGTCGCGGCCTTCGTCAACGACAAGTGGAACCGAGGCTCGGTGAACCACTCCGCACAGTTCTACAGCTGGAAGGAACGCAAGGAGTACGCGGCCGACGACGCCGCGGCCGCGCTCGAGATGTACGCCTACGAGCAGCAGCAGGGCACCGGCAATCAGCCCACGTCCACCAACGCCTTCCTGAACGGCAACAGCTACCACGCCCCGGACCACAGCAAGTTCTCCGGCATGCACATCATCGACATGCGCATGCACATGAACTTCGGTGATGCGCCGAACGCCTTCGGCAACGGCAAGGACTCCGACGACTCCGTCAATGACGCGACGTACAACGTCGTCTATGTGGACAGCCACGACTACGGGCCGAACAAGAGCAGCGAACGCTACGCGGGCGGCACCGACGCCTGGGCCGAGAACATGTCCTTGATGTGGACCTTCCGCGGCATCCCGGCGCTGTACTACGGCTCGGAGATCGAGTTCCAGAAGGGCAGGAAGATCGACTGCGGGCCGAGCTGCCCGCTCGCCACCACCGGCCGCGCCTACTTCGGTGAGCATCTGGCGGGCTCCGTCACGGCCACCGACTTCGGCAAGGCCGGCTCGTCCAGCGGCACGGTCGCCACGACGCTCGACCAGCCCCTGGTCAAGCACCTGCAGCGGCTCAACCAGATCCGGCGGGCCGTGCCCGCGCTGCAGATGGGCCAGTACTCCACGGAGGGCATCAGCGGCCGGATGGCGTTCAAGCGGCGCTACACCGGCGGGGGCACGGACAGCTTCGCGCTGGTCACGGTCACGGGGCCGGCCACGTACACCGGTATTCCGAACGGCACGTACACCGACGCCGTCACCGGAGACGTGAAGACCGTCGCGAAGGGCACGCTGTCCGTCGCCGCCCCCGGCAAGGGCAACCTGCGCGTGTACGTACTGAACGGCCCCGGCAGGATCGGCGGTGACGGGCCCTACCTGAAGTGAACGGACCCATCCGGAACTAAGGGCTGATCGCCAGGAACACGAACGACGCGAACACCACCAGATGCACCCCGCCCTGGAGGAGAGTCGCCTTGCCCGGCACCACGGTCAGAGCGCTCACCACCATCGTCAGGGCGAGCAGCACCATATGGGTGGCGCCCAGGCCCAGCTCGAGCGGCCCGTCCAGCCAGATCGAGGCGACGGCGATCGCGGGAATCGTCAGACCGATACTCGCGATCGCCGAGCCGTGCGCCAGGTTGAGGCTGATCTGGACCCGGTCGCGTCGGGCCGAGCGGAAGGCCGCGAGGGTTTCGGGCAGCAGCACCAGGAGCGCGATCACGACACCGACCGCCGACTGCGGCAGCCCGGCCTTGTCGATCACGTCCTCGATCGTCGGCGAGATCCCCTTGGAGTTGCCGACCACCGCCACCAGCGAGGCGAGCAGCAGCAGCAGGCTGACGAGGGTTTCCCGGTTGGTCGGCGGATGGGCGTGCGCTTCCTCGTCGAGCACCTCGCCGTCGCGGGTGACGGGCAGGAAGTACTCGCGGTGGCGGATCGTCTGCATAGCCACGAACAGCAGATAGAGCCCGATGGACACGATCGCCGCGAAGGCCAGCTGCGCGGTCGTGAACTGCGGACCCTGGACCCCGTGGGTGAAGGTCGGCAGCACGAGGCTGAGGGTCGCGAGGGTGGCCACGGTGGACAGCGCCGCGACCGTCCCGTCCGTGTTGAAGGCGGCTACGCCATTGCGCCAGGCGCCAACGAGCAGGGTGAGGCCGACGATGCCGTTGCACGTGATCATGACGGCGGCGAACACGGTGTCCCGGGCCAGCGAGGACGCTTTCGGCCCGCCGTCGGCCATCAGGGTGACGATCAGGGCCACCTCGATCAGCGTGACGGCGACCGCGAGCACCAGGGAGCCGAAGGGCTCGCCCACCTTGTGCGCCACGACCTCGGCGTGATGGACGGCGGCGAGGACCGCGGCGGCCAGGCAGACGGCGACGAGCACCACCATGGGGCCGGGCAGGTCACGGCCCCAGGTGAAGGCCAGGACCACGAGGGCGATCAGCGGGACGGCGGTCGTCCCGACGGTGGTGAAGGTGCCCGGTTTCGCAGCTGCCATGATCCAACGCTGACAGCTCGCCGGACGGACCACACCCCCGGAGCCGGAGCTCCGGGGGTGCCGGGCGGGATCACATGGGCCGCTCGTGCCCCTCCCAGTAGGGCTCGCGCAGCCGTCGCTTGTACAGCTTCCCGTTGGGGTCGCGCGGCATCGTCTCGATGAAGTCCACGCTCTTGGGCCGCTTGTATCCGGCCAGCTGCCGCTCGCAGTGCGAGAGGATTTCCGTGGCGAGCGCGTCGCCGGCCGTGTACCCCTCGGCCGGCTCGATGACCGCCTTGACCTCCTCACCCCAGTCGGCGTGCGGAATGCCGAAGGCGGCGGCGTCCGCGACGGCCGGGTGGGTGAGCAGCGCGGACTCGATCTCGGCCGGGTAGATGTTGACGCCGCCCGAGATGATCATGTCGATCTTGCGGTCGCGCAGATACAGGTAGCCGTCCTCGTCGAGCATCCCGAGGTCGCCGACGGTGAAGAAGTCGCCGATACGGTTCTTCTTCGTCTTCTCCTCGTCCTTGTGGTACGAGAAGCCGCCGGTCTTCATCTGCATGTAGACCGTGCCCAGTTCACCGGGCGGCAGCCGGTTGCCGTCGTCGTCGAAAATGGCCAACTCGCTGATGGGCCAGGCCTTTCCGACCGTGCCGGGCTTCTTCAGCCAGTCCTCCGCGGTCGCAAAGGCTCCACCGCCCTCACTGGCCGCGTAGTACTCCTCGACGCAGGTCCCCCACCACTCGATCATCGCGCGCTTCACATGGTCGGGGCAGGGCGCGGCACCGTGGATCGCGTGCCGCATCGACGAGACGTCGTACGAGGACCTGACCGCGTCCGGCAGCGCGAGCAGCCGGTGGAACTGGGTCGGCACCATATGCGTGTGCGTGCACTTGTACGTATCGATCAGCCGCAGCATCTCCTCGGGCGTCCACTTGTCCATCAGGACCAGCGGATGCCCGATGTGCAACGACGCACCCGCGAACTGCAACACCGCCGTGTGGTACAGCGGCGAGCAGACCAGGTGCACGTTGTCGTCGAACGGCTTGATGCCGAAGATCCCGAGGAAGCCCCCGAGATGCGCCTCCTCCGGCGGCTTTCCGGACAGGGGACGGCGGATGCCGCGCGGGCGTCCTGTCGTACCGGAGGTGTAGTTCATCACCCAGCCCTGAGTGCGGTCCTCGGGCACCGACTCCGGCTGTCCGTCCAGGAGTTGGGCGTACGGCCGGAATCCCTCCACGGAGCCGACCGCGAACCGCTGCTCGGCCGGCAGCTTCGCCTCGTCGGCAGCGTGGATCGCGGCCTCGGCGAACCGCTCGTGCGCGAGCAGCACCTTGGCGCCCGAGTCGGAGACGATCCAGGCGATCTCGGGGCCGACGAGATGGTGGTTGACGGGCACGACGTAGAACCCGGCCTGGGACGCGGCGAGATACGCGGTGAAGAACTCCACACCGTTGGGCAGCACGACCGCGAACGCGTCGCCGCGCTCCAGGCCGGCAGCGCGCAACCCGTGCACGAGCTGGTTGACGGCGGCGTGCAGCCGCCCCGCGGTCCACTCCTCGCCGTCGGGGGCGATGAGCATGACGCGCTCGGGGTCGGCCGTCGCCTGCGCCCAGAAACCGTTGGGTGCTTGGGACATGAAGGCTCCTCCTGGCTTACGGGGTAGGCCGGGGTGAAAAGTCGGGGTCGGTCGGGAGGGGGAGTCAGGGGCAGTAGGGGGCGGTCAGGGGGGCGGGAAGGGAAACGGTCAGGCGCGGCCGGCGATCTTGTTGATGCGGTCGATGGCTCGCTCGAAGCCGCGGGTGAGGTCGTCGAAGACTTCCTGGACGCTGCGTTCGGCGTTCATCCGGCCGACGATCTGGCCCACGGGCGTGCCGAGCAGCGGCGCGATCTCGTACTTCTGGATCCGCGTGAGCGCTTCGGCGACCAGGAGTCCCTGCAGCGGCATCGGCAGCGTGCCGGGCCCGTTCGGGTCGTCCCAGGCGTCGGTCCACTCGGTGCGCAGCTGGCGCGCCGGCTTTCCGGTCAGGGCACGCGAGCGGACCGTGTCGCCGGAGCCCGCGGCAAGGAGCTTCTCCGTGACGGCCCGCGAGTGCATGTCGGCCTCGGTCGTGGTCAGCCAGATCGATCCGGTCCACACGCCCTGCGCGCCCAACGCCAGTGCCGCTGCCACCTGTTCACCGCTGCCGATGCCGCCGGCCGCGAGAACCGGCAGCGGGGCGACGGCCTCGACGCACTCCGGGGTGAGCACCATCGACGCGATCTCGCCCGTGTGCCCGCCGGCCTCATACCCCTGCGCGACCACGATGTCGATACCGGCCTCTGCGTGCTTGCGCGCATGCCGGGCACTGCCCGCGAGCGCGGCGACGAGGACATTGTTGTCGTGCGCGCGCTGGATCACATCGGCCGGCGGCGAACCGAGCGCGTTGGCGAGGAGTTTGATCGGGTAGTCGAAGGCCACGTCCAGCTGGTTGCGGGCCACCTGCTCCATCCAGCCGGTGATCCGCCACCCCGACGCCTCGCCCTCGGCGAGCTCCGGGACGCCGTACTTGGCGAGCGTCTCCCGTACGAACTCCCGGTGGGACGCCGGAATCATCGCCTCGACATCGGCCTCGCTGACGCCCTCGACCTTCTTCGCGGGCATCACGACATCCAGGCCGTACGGCTTGGAGCCGGTGTTCGCCTCCATCCAGTCGAGGTCGCGTTTGAGTTCGTCGGGGGCCGTGTAACGGACCGCGCCGAGCACGCCGAATCCGCCGGCCCGGGTGAGCGCGGCGGCCACGGCGGGGAACGGCGTGAACCCGAAAACGGCGTGCTCGACTCCGAGTTTCTTGCTCAGCTCCGTCTGCATGCGGGCAGGATGCCGCAGCCGCGCGGGCGAGGGAAGAGATTTTCTGACTGAGTGTCAGATTCTTTGCCCGTCACGCCACTCGACCCACCCGAAGCACGGACTCTTGACAGGGACACCACCGCGAAAGAAGGTTTCACTCGGCTGTCGAGATCGCGAAAGTATCTTTCAATATCGATACGCGGAGGAGTACGGCATGCGTGAGGCGCACGCAGAGAACACCGGCGAGGTTCCCAGACGAGCAGCCCTTTCCAGGCGTCGGTTCGGCCAGGGCCTGATGGCACTCGGCGGTGCCGTCGCCTTGGTGCCGTTCCCGGCGGGGCCCGCGACGGCGAATCCCGCGGCGGCGGAACAGGGACATGGCCGCACTTTGCGCCGGGGCTCGGCCGGACAGGCCGGACTGCTGCCGGGCGAGCTGCGCCAACTGGTCGTGGACGCGGAGAAGTTCCTCGGCCCCTCCCCCAAGCACCCGTGGTTCGCGGGCGCCGTGCTGCTCGCGGGCCGCGGCTCCACCGTCGCCCTGCACGAGCCGATCGGCATGGCGGTGCGCTACTCGGCGTACGACGAGAAGACCGACACCGGCGTCGAGTTCCCGGCGGACCAGCAGATCCCGGCGGCCGAGGACACCGTCTACGACCTCGCGTCCGTCTCCAAGCTCTTCACCTCGATCCTGGCCGTGCAGCAGATCGAACGCGGCACGCTCGAACTCGAGGCCACGGTCGCCTCGTATCTCCCGGACTTCGCCGGCGGCGGCAAGCAGGACGTCACCATCCTCCAGCTCCTCACGCACACCTCCGGCTTCCGCTCCTGGATTCCGCTCTTCAAGGAGCCGACGTACGAGGCCAAGCTCCGACGCCTGTGGAGCGAAACCCTCCTGAACGCGCCGGGCACCAAGTACCTCTACTCGGACCTCAACCTGATCTCCCTCCAGCTCGTCCTGGAGAAGATCACCGGCCGAGCGCTCGACGTACTTCTGCACGACGAGATCACGGCCCCGCTCGGCATGCGCCGTACCCGGTACAACCCGCCCGCGTCCTGGAAGCCGAAGATCGCCGCGACCGAGGACGCCCGGCTGCCCTGGTCGGGGCTCGACCGCGGCCTGGTCTGGGGCGAGGTGCACGACGAGAACGCCTTCAGCTTCGGCGGTGTGGCCGGCCACGCGGGCGTGTTCTCGTGCGCGTGGGACCTCGCGATCCTCGGCCGCTGCCTGCTCAACGGCGGCGCGTACGGCCGTACGCGCATTCTGAGCGAGGACTCGGTGGACCTGATGTTCACCGACTTCAACACGGAGTTCCCCGGCGACGAGCACGGTCTGGGCTTCGAGCTCTACCAGCACTGGTTCATGGGCGCGATGGCCACACCCGGTTCGGCGGGCCACACCGGCTTCACGGGGACATCTCTTGTCCTGGACCCGACCACCGACTCGTTTCTCGTCGTCCTCGGCAACTCGGTGCATCCGGTGCGCAGTTGGCGATCGGGATCGGCCCCGCGCGTCGCCACGGCCAACCGGCTCGCGCGCGCTGTGCCGGTGCGTCCGGCGAGCGGGCGCGAGGCCTGGTTCTCCGGCATGGCGGGCGCCACGACCGCCACCCTCGCGCTGCCCACCCTGGACCTGCCTGCCGAGGCCCGGCTGCGCTGTTCCCTGTGGTGGGACACCGAGCCCGGCTCCGACCGCCTTTACCTGGAGGCGTCCACGGACGAGGGCGCCACCTGGTCGCCGCTCGCCTTCACCACGGAGGGCCACGTCTCAGGACCGCACCCGGACGGGTCGGTCACAGGGTGGTCGGGACGCACCTGGCACACCGTCACCGCCGACCTCTCCGGGATCGGCGGCGCCGCGGCCCGGCTGCGCTGGCGTTACGCCACGGACCAGTTGTACGTGGGACGCGGCGCCTACGTGGACGAGCTGCGCGTCCAGGCGGGCCGCCACAAGCTGTTCGACTCCGCGAGGCCCGCGGACGCACGGCGCATCGAGGCGACGGGGTGGACCGTGTCCCGCGACTGAGAACGGCCGACGGCTACTGAGGGGGCTGGTGCGGCGGCTGCGGCGCGTACGGAGCCTGCTGCTGGTACGGGGCTGCCTGCTGAGGCGGCGCGTAGGGCTGGGGCCCGTTGGGCTGGGGCTGACCGTACTGCTGCGGCTGCTGTGCGTACGGCTGCGGCTGCTGCCCGTACGCAGGCGCTTGCGGTTGACCGTAAGGCTGCTGTTGACCGTATGACTGGGGCTGACCGTACTGCTGCGGCTGGGCGTACTGCTGGGGCTGCGGCGCGTACGGGCTCCCCGGCGGAACAAGCCGCACCCGCCCCGTCTGCTCGGTGAGCGGCACGAACCCGCTCGCCTGCAGCCGCTCCCCGCACTCGCGGCGCCACTTGCGCCGCAGCAGGAAGCTCACGCCCGCCACCGCCAGCGCGACACCGAGCAGCGCGCCCCAGTACACCGCCACATCAGGAGTGCGCAGCATCTGGAAACCGACGACCGCGAAGGCGATCGGGACGGCGGCAAGACGGCGCTTCTCGTTCTGTCCGGCGTACATGTCGAACCGGATCCGGGTCCGCAGCAGTTCCGGGACCTCGGCCGGCAGCTGTGGAAGCGGGCCGCCGGCCTGCGGGGCGTGCTGCGCCCAGGCCTGCTGCGCACGCTGCTGTGCGGCCGGGTCGGGATCGGGGACGAGCAGCATCTTCAGGCCCTGCATGGTGAAGACGACATCCGCGTACTGATAGCCGAAGCGCTCGGCGAGCGCCGCGAGCCGGGAGAGCTTCTTCACCGACCCCCAGTAGCTGGTCACCTCGACCGGCTGACCGTAGGCCATCGTGTTCAGCATGGTGCGGATCTGTCCGCTGGTACTCATACCGCTCCCCCTCATGTGCTTGCGCCACCTTCGCACACGCACACCGAACCCCGACAGCCTCCCCCACCTCACTCATCCCACCCGACCCACTCGTCCTACCCGTCCCGTCCGACCCGTCTAGGACAGAATCCGGCCTAGTTCCTCGCTACCTTCGAAGACGTCGCCGATCCCGGCAGGCGCTCCGTTCCGCGAAGGGACTCAGCCATGAAGCACACCGCACCCCGGGGCTACACCTCCGTCGCACCGTGGGTCGTCACCGACGACACGGGAGCGCTGCTCGACTTCATCACCGCGGCCTTCGACGGCGAGGAGCTGGCCCGGGTCCCGGTCGAGGACGGCACCATCGGCCACGGCGAGATCAGGGTCGGCGACACCGTCGTGCTGGCCTTCGACCGGCGCCCCGACTGGCCGGTGATGCCCTCGCTGCTGCGGATCTACGTGCCGGACGCGGATGCCGCGATGGCGGCCGCCGTCGCCGCGGGCGCCGAGGTGATCACCGGACTCTCGGACAGCGCGTGGGGCGACCGGGGCGGCCGGGTGCGTGATCCCTTCGGGAACATCTGGTGGGTGGTCAGCCGGGTCGAGGAAGTGGATCCGGAGACATCCTGGCGGCGGATGTCCGAGCCGCCGTACGCGGAGTCGATGCGGAGCGCGCAGGAGACGCTGGACGCCGCGCTCAGCGGCCGGACGGCCGGTATCTCCAGCGCCCCGGTCCGCCCGGCCGACTGAGCCCGGCGCAGGACAACGGCGAGCGTCACTCCCCGAGTACCGCCATCGCCGCATTGTGCCCGGGAATCCCGCTCACCCCACCGCCGCGGACGGCGCCCGCCCCGCAAAGCAGCACATTGGCGTGTGCGGTCTCCACGCCCCAGCGGCCCGTGCCTTCCTGTGCGTACGGGAAGGCCAGGTCGCGGTGGAAGATGTTGCCGCCGGGCAGGCGCAGGTCCCGCTCCAGGTCCGGCGGGGTCTTCGCCTCGATGCAGGGCCTGCCCTGCGCGTCGGTGGCGAGCACCTCCGCGATGGGCTCGTCCAGATACGCGTCGAGCTGGGCCAGCGTGGCCTTCAGGAGTTCCTCCCGTACGGCGTCGTTGTCCTCGGTGAACAGCCGCGCCGGCGTGTGCAGACCGAAGAGCGTGAGGGTCTGATAGCCGAGGGCGAGGAGGTGCTCGCCGAGGATGCTCGGGTCGGTCAGCGAGTGGCAGTAGATCTCCGAGGGCGGCGCGGAGGGCAGCGCGCCGGCCGCCGCCTCGCGGTACGCGGGGGCCAACTGCTCCTATCCCTCCGCGACATGGAAGGTCCCGGCGAAGGCCTCCCCGGGGTCGACAGACGTGTCGCGCAGCCGGGGCAGCCGCTTGAGCAGCATGTTCACCTTGAGCTGCGCACCCTCGGCGGGCGCGGGCGGTGTCTCGCCGAGGAGCTCGGCGAGGGCCTGCGGTGAGGCACCGACCAGGACGTGCCGGGCGGCCACCGTGAACTCGTCCGCCTCGCCCCGGCAGGTCACCTCCGCCCGCACCCCGTCCGTCTCGATCCGCGTGGCCTCGTACCCCGTCGCGCACTCCGCGCCCGCCGCTCGCGCCGCCTGCGCCAGGGCGTCGGTGAGTGCGCCCATGCCGCCGACCGGCACATCCCAGGCCCCCGTACCGCCGCCGATCACGTGATAGAGGAAGCAGCGGTTCTGCCGCAGCGACGCGTCGTGCGCGTCGGCGAAGGTCCCGATCAGAGCGTCGGTGAGCACCACTCCCCGTACGACATCGTCCTGGAAGTACTCCTCGATCGCCGCGCCCACCGGCTCCTCGAACAGCATCCGCCAGGCATCCTCGTCATCGACCCGCGCGCGCAGCCCCTCGCGCGTGGGCAGTGGCTCGGTGAGCGTCGGGAAGACGCGCTCGGCGACCCGGCCCGTCAGCCCGTAGAACTTCTCCCAGGCCGCGAACTCCCGCTCCCCGCCGGTGAACCGCCCGAACGCCTCCCGCGTGCGCGCCCTGCCGCCACCGACAAGGAGTCCGGTGTCCTGCCCGGCGCGCCGGACCGGCGTGTACGAGGAGACATCGCGTCCGCGCACCGAGAAGTCGAGGTCCAGCTCCCGCACGATCTTCCGCGGCAGCAGACTCACGAGATACGAGTAGCGCGAAAGCCGCGCGTCGATGCCCTCGAAGGCATACGTGGAGACCGCGGCCCCGCCGGTGTGCCCGAGCCGCTCGACCAGAAGCACGGACAGTCCCGCACGGGCCAGGTAGGCGGCGGCGACCAGTCCGTTGTGTCCGGCGCCGACGATCACGGCGTCGTAGGCGCGGCGTGCGGGCGGGGCTCCATGTGCGGTCATGGCTCTTCGTAACACGAGGTGCCCGGGGAGGGCGAGCGGTCGGGCGCGCCTCGGGATGCAGCGCTACCCGGTCCCCCTCGGAAGACCGCACTACCGGCTCCGCTTCGTCAGGACGCACTACCGGCTCCGCCTCCGGAGACCGCGCCGCCGGCTCCGCCTCCGGGGGCCGCGCCACCGGCTCCGCCTCCGGGGGGCTACCGCGTCCCCCGCTGCTGCCGCCGCGCCGCCACCCGCCGGTAGAGCTCGACCGCCTCGGCCCCGCGCCCCAGCTGTTCCAGGCAGTGGGCCTCGTCGTTGCGGCTGGCGAGGGCGTCGGGGTGGTCGGCGCCCAGGACCCGTTCGCGGGCGGCGGCGACCCGGCGGTACTCGACGAGCGCGTCGCCCCAGCGCCCCAGCCAGCCGAGTCCGACGGCGACCTCGCGGCGGCTGACCAAGGTGTCCGGGTGCTCGGGGCCGAGCACGCGCTCACGGACCGCGCAGACGTCGCGGGCCTCGTCGAGCGCCTCCTCCCAGCGGCCCATGCGGCCCAGGTTCACGCCCAGGCCGTGGCGGGCGCGCAGGGTCTCGGGGTGGTCGAGCCCGTGCACGCGGGCGCGGTCCTCGACGAGGTCGCGGTAGAGGGTGAGCGCCTCTGCGCTGCGCCCGAGCCGGCCGAGGCTGATACCGACCTCGTAGCGGGCGGCCAGCGTGTCGGGATGGTCGGCGCCGAGTGCGGTCTTACGGGCTTCGGCGACCTCGCGGTAGGTCCCCAGCGCTTCGTTCCAGCGCCCCAACTGCCCGAGCGCGTAGGCGACTTCGTAGCGCGTGACGAGAGTGTCGGGGTGCTCGGGACCGAGGACGCGTGCACGGGCGGTGGCCACTTCACGCGCCATGCGGAAGGAGTCCTCGAGCCGGCCGAGTCTCGACAGGTTGAACGCAAGGTTGTGCCGGCAGCGCAGGGTGTCGGGGTGGTCGGGTCCCAGCCTGGGGTTGCGTTCGCGGGAGGCGAGTACGGCGAGGTACACCTGGTGCGCCTCGAAGTGGCGCCCCAACTGGCCCAGTACGTAGGCGACTTCCTGGCGGGCGGCGAGCGTCTCGGGGTGATCGGTGCCGAAGGCGCGCTCCCGCCCCTCGGCGACCCGGGTGTACTCGCGCAGCGCGTCGCCCGCGCGCCCGGTCCGGCTGAGCGTGAAGCCGACCTCGTAGCGGCTGGCGAGGGTGTCGGGGTGGTCGGGCCCCAGCACGTGTTCGCGCTCGGCGGCCACCGCGCGGTGCACCTCGCCGGCCTCCTCCCAGCGGCCGAGCCGGCCGAGGCTGAGTCCGGCGTTGTGCCGGCCGGCGAGTACGGCGAGCAACTCCGGTGAGGGCGTCGGCCGTTCGGGCTCGGAGAGGCGTCGTTCACCGCGGGTGTCACTCCGTGGGATCCACTCGCCGGTCAGGCCCGCCGCCGCGTCCGGCGGGGTGGTGCGCAGCGCGGCGGACCCGCCGGCCTTGTGCCCGGTGGTCATCCCGCGGGTCCAGGACGGCAGGCGCGGCTCGTTGGACGGCGGCTGCTCGGGGCGGCGGGTGGCGGGCACGGGCTGCGCGGGGATGCCGGTGACGCCAAGGCCGGGGACGCCTCTGCCCTCCGTGACACGGCGGGCCAGTTCGCGGGCGTCGCCGGGCCGCTCGTCGGGGCTCTTGGCGAGCAGGTCGAGCACGATCCGCTCGAAGTACTCGGGCAGTTCGGACCGGTGGCTGCGCAGCGGCTCGGGCTCGGTGTCGCGGTGGCCGACGAGGACGGCCCAGGCGTCGTCGAGGTCGAACGGCGGTGCGCCGGTGGCGATCTCGTACAGGACACAGCCCAGCGAGTACAGATCGCTGCGGTGGTCGACCTGCTGGCCGCCGATCTGCTCGGGCGACATGTAGTGCGGGGTGCCCATCGCGATACCGGTGCCGGTGAGCCGTGAGGTGAAGCCGATGTCGGCGCCCAGCCGGGCGATGCCGAAGTCGCAGATCTTCACCGTGCCGTCGCCGAGCCGCATGATGTTCGCCGGCTTGAGATCGCGGTGCACGATGCCCTGGTCGTGGGTGTACGCGAGGGCGTGCGCGACCTGTTCGGTGATGTCGACGATGTCGGGAACGGGCAGCGGGTGCTGCCGGTTGTCCTCGAGGAGCTGGCTGAGGTTGCGGCCTTCGAGCAGTTCCATGACCAGGTACAGGACGCCCTCGTGCTCACCGAAGTCATGGACGACGGTGACCCCCCGGTGCTGCAGCGCGGCCGCGACCCGCGCCTCGCGCCGGAACCGCTCCCGCAGCACGCGTGTGAACGACGCGTCGTGCTGCGGCCCCATGGGCTTGAGGCATTTGACGGCGACGCGCCGCCCGAGCGACTCGTCGCGGGCCCGCCACACTTCGCCCATGCCGCCGCGCCCGATCAGATCGAGCAGTCGGTAGCGGCCCTGGATCAGCCTGGTCTCCCCCACCTCTGGCATGTCGTGCTGTCGCCCCCGTCGTTTCGCTACGCCCTCCCCGGCCCGTCCAGTATGGCGGCGCGCCTGCGGAGTTTGTACGGTGCCGGACGGCTGCCCGGGCCGAGTCGCTCCATGGCGCGCAGGATGTGCTTGGGCGGTAGCTGCCAGCGTACGCGGGCCGGAATGCGGCGCAGCAGGACGCCCGCGATCCGCAGCCGCCGGTCCGCAGTCTTCACCGAAGGACCTCTTCGGCCGTACAACTCCTGCGCATACGGCGGCAATGCGGCATACGCCAGGTTCGCCACGCGTCGCCAGATGAGTGCGCGCAGCGGCACGAGCAGGGGATGGGTGGGCGGCCGCCGCAGGAAGTCGTCGACGTCGCGCGCCTCGGGGCCGGCGGCCAATTCGGGGCGCACCCGTTCGAAGTAGGCGGTCAACTCGGCTTGATTGGACGGGACTTGCTCCGGATCCAGGCCCAGGAGCCGAGCGTCCACCCGGTGCTCGTCGATGTAGCGGTCGACGAGCGCGTCGTCGAGCGGGAATCCGGATCTGCGCGCCACGTGCACATACGAGTCGATCTCGGCGCAGTGCACCCAGAGCAGCAACTCCGGCTCGTCCACCCCGTACACCTCACCGGTGCCCGGATCGGTCGCCTTGAGCATCCGGTGGATCCGCCGCACCCGGGCGCCCGCCTTCTCGGCGGCCTCGGTGGTGCCGTAGCTGATCGTGCCGACGAAGTTCGCGGTCCGCAGCAAGCGCCCCCAGGCGTCCTTGCGGAAGTCGGAGTTCTGCATGACGCCCCGCACAGCCCGTGGATGCAGCGCCTGCAGGTACAGCGCCCGCACCCCGGCCACCCACATCATGGGATCCCCGTGCATCTGCCAGGTCACCGATTCGGGTCCGAACAACCCGGGATCCGCCTCCCGCATACGCCCCACCTCCGCTGTCAGATTAGGCGCAGCCGGGGCGCCCGGGTCAGTCGCAGGCACGATCCGAGGTGCCGGGCACGAACTCCAGGGGCGGCAGCTGCGAGGAGACGAACATCACGAGGTCGTCCTCCTGCAACTGGATGTACCCGGCCATGAAGTTGAAGGAGGTGTGCCGGCCCGCGTTCTTGTCGGGCGGCACGGGCGAGGCGAGGTCCGTGCGCACCGCGCGCAGGATCCACGACTTGCCGGCGAAGCGGGTGCTCTCGGCTCCGCAGTGGGAGAAGAGATCGTGCGGGTACCAGGTCCCGGTCCTGGGGTTGTCCGGCCCCTGGACCGGGTCGAGGTCGTCGGCGGGCTTGCGCGGGGGCAGTGTCTCTTCGTCTCCGGGGTACGAGGTCGGGGTGGACCGGGCGCGTTCCGCGCCGAGCGAGGTGCCGGGTGTACCGGTGGGGTTGTCCGCGCAGCCCGCGAGGAGCAGGGCGGCCGGCAGCGCGAAGGCGGCGAGTATGCGGCGGCGTTTCATGCTCCAAGGACGCGGCACCTACCCGTTTCGTTCATCCCAGGGGACCGCTATTTGCAGGCGAGATCCGTCTCCCCTGGATGGAGTTCGACGGGTGGCAGCTCGGCGGAGGCGAAGACGGCGACATCCGGGCTATCCAGCTGGATGTAGCCCGCGAGGACGTTCTGCCCCACGGCCCGGCCGCCCTGTTCGACCGGCAAGGCCAGGTCCGTCCGCACGGTGCGCACCAGCCAGGTGCGGCCCCCGAACTCGGTGCTGTGCAGGCCGCAGTGGGAGTTGAAGTCATGCGGATACCACTTGCCCGGCTCGGGGTTGCGCGGCGCCTTGGCCGGTTCCCCGCCGCTCACGTCACCGGCGTCGCGGGCCGGCAGCGAGGCCTCCGGTCCGGACGCGGCTCCTGGGCCCGACGCCGCCGCGGAGGCGGCACAGCCGGTGAGGAGCAGCAAGGCGGGCAGAACCAGGGTGGCGACGCCACTTCTCCGTCTCATGCCTCTTGGACGCCGACCGCCCCCCTTTCGTTCGGCGCCACGCGGCAGTTCGCGTCACGCCTGCGCCACCGCTCAGGTCACCGCCGCACCCAACGCCAGGAACCCGCAGATCAGCACGAACAGAATCGCGAGCAACGGCCAGACGAACCGCAGGTACTTGTCGTAGCCGACCTTGGCGAGGGCCACACCGCCGATGGTCACGGCCGTGGTCGGCACCCACAGGTTCATCCAGCCGCTGGCCGCCGCCCAGGCCGTGACCACCACGGCCCGCGAGACGCCCGCGAAGTCGGCGAGCGGCGCGAGGATGGGCATGGTGAGCGTCGCGTGCCCCGAGGTGGAGGGGATCAGGAACGCCAGCGGCAGGTTCACCACGAACACGATGATCGCGAACAGCGCGGACGACGTGCCCTTGACCACGCCTTCGATGGAGTGGAGCACCGTGTCCGTGATCTTCGAGTTGTTCATGATCACGGTGACGCCGCGGGCCAGCATGATGACCAGCGCCGGCGAGATGAAGTCCGCCGCGCCCTGGATGATCGTCGAGCTGAGCTTGGGCTCGTTCATCCGCGCCACGAGGCCCACGAGCACGGCCGCGACCAGGAAAAGGGCGGCCAACTGCGGGAAGGACCAGCCCAGTTCCCAGCCGTACGGCGTGGCGTCGGCCTTGCCGCTCAGCGCGCTCGACCAGGGCACCACCGAGAAGATCATGAACGCGAAGACCAGGCCGACCATGACGAGCACGCCCTTGTGGAGCCGCGTCAGCTCGGGCGGCTCACCGACGGTGGCCTGCGCGGCTTGCTCCCGGTCCCCGGGCTGGAAGCCGCCGATCGACTTGGACGGATCCTTCTGTACGCGCTTGGCGTACCGCACCACGTACGCGATGGTCACGGCGGTGAGAACGATCCACATGGCGAAGCGCAGCACGATGCCGTCACCGAGCGAGATCCCGGCGGCGGACGAGGCGACCCCGGTCGCGAACGGGTTGACCGTCGAGCACATCACTCCGACCCCGGCACCGAGAATGGCCGTGCCCACGGCGACCATCCGGTCGAACCGGAGCGCGAGCATCATGGGTACGAGCAGTCCGTAGAACCCGAGAGTCTCCTCGGCGAACCCCTCGACGGTGCCGAGCAGCGAGAACACCACCATCACGCCCGCGATCAGGAGCGCACCCCGGTCCCGCAGCCGGTGCGCGAGGCGGGCGATCCCGCGGTCGAGCGCGCCGGTCGCGAACACCACGGTGATGAACGCGCCGATGGCGAGCACGAACAGGAACACGCCCGCGCTGCCGTACAGCGAGCCCACCATGTCCGGGCCGACCTGGCCGGTCTTCTCGTCCTGCACGCCGTACAGACCGTTGACCGGCGCCAGGAACAGGTCGTTGAGCCGGTCTACGAAGGACTGCCCGGACGGGACTCGGTGGTACGTGCCCTCGATCGGGCCGCCGTCCTCGTTGCGGTCGTACTGCCCGGCCGGAATCAGGAACGCCAGCAGCCACACCCCGATCGTGACGATCGCCAGGATGGTGAGGGCGCTCGGGAAGGTGAACTTCCGCTTCTCCGGCTCCTGTTCGGGCGCCTGGGTGTCGGTGGAGCTCACGAGGTGGCTCCCGGTGCACCCGTACGGCCGCGGAAGTCCTCCGCGTACTCGGTGACGAAGGCCGCCATCGCGACGACGGTGTTGCGCAGCTCGGAGAGCAGGACGCGCTCGTTGGGGGCGTGCAGATTGCACATGCCGTCCTGGGCGCCGAAGAGCAGCACTTCGGCGTCGGGTGCGGCCTGGGCGAGACCGTTGACCAGCGGGATGGAACCGCCGGTGGCGACGTAGCCGGCGTCCTTGCCCCAGGCTTTCCGCAGTGCGCTGCGGGCCGCTTCGTAGGCCGGTCCGCCGGTGGCCGCCTCGTATCCGGGCCCTGTGTCGCCGGGCGTGACGGTCAGTTCGATGCCGAAGGGCCGCTGTGCCCGCAGATGCTCGACGAGTTTGTCGCGCGCGTCCTTGGGGTCCTGCAGCGGGTGGAACCGCAGGTTGAGCTTGGCGCGGGCGTACGGCACCACCGCGGACGCCGCGTGTTCGACGCTCGGGGCGTCCAGGCCGATCACGGTGATCGCGGGCCCGGACCACAGCCGCTCCCCCAGCCCGCCGGACCCGATCAGCGGCAGCCCGTCCTGGACGCCGGCGAGCGAGCGGAACTCGTCCTCGGTGTAGCCCGCCCCGCTCCACTCGTCGCGGCGCAGACCGGGTACGGCGACATCGCCCTTGTCGTCGTGCAGGGTGGCCAGGGCCCGAAGGAGCACGAGCAGGGCGTCGGGCGCCGCCCCGCCGAACTCGCCGCTGTGCCGGGGCTCGTCCAGGGTGCGCACCTCGACGACGACCTCGGCGGGGCCGCGGGGACCCGGCGGGGGCGGCGGGGGGCCCCGGGGCCGAGTGGCGGGGGGGGGGATGGCCAGCGCGTCGCAGGCGAAGCGTTCGGGGTCGGTGGGCGGATAGTCGTCGAAGGGGCTCCCGTACTCCTCCTGCCCCTCGATGATCATCTTGATCCCGACCGGAGGGCGGCCGCCGAAGACCCGGAGCATGCCGAGGTGGGCGATCACATTCGACTTGTCGTCGGCGATCCCCCGCGCCCGCAGTCCGCCACCGGGGTCGTCGGTGGGGGTGGGCACGAAGGGCGGGGACAGCCAGGAGGACTCGTCGCCCGGCGGCTGGACGTCGTAGTGCCCGTAGAGGAGCACGGTGGGTGCGCCGGGGTGGGGCGGCGGGATGTGCGCGTACACCGCGGGGGCCGTGTCCGGCAGGTCGAGCCGCTCGATGTGCTCGACGCCCGCTCCGCGCAGCAGCTCCACCACCAGGTCATGGGCCTGTTCGAGCGGTTCGGGCGGGAAGCCCGGGAACGCGATCGAGGGGATCGCGGCGAGCTGTTCGAGGTCGGCGCGCAGGCCGTCCATCAGCCCGTCGACCGTGGCCTCCAGAGTGCCGATCTCCATGGTGCTGCCCCTGACTGTGGCGCGGACGTACTTCGACGCCACACTTCCCGACCGCTCGGGGGCTCGCATTCCGGGCGGGGCAGGCGTGTGGCGCCGCCCGGCGGCTCCGGGCCACCACCGCTTCCCGCCCAGGCGGGGGCCCCGCCCCGCATAGCGCTGTACGGCGCCGGGAGCGAGGCCGCCGCCCATGTGAAATCCGGGGAAATCGGCGGCAACCTTTGTGCTCGCGGCGGTCACTGAGCAGTGCACCATCGGCTCGACATCACGGACGGACGGACCATGACCACACCGAGACAGGCCGCGCGGCAGCGCAGACACCGACGCAGGCTCATGGTCGGCGCCGCGGCGGCGGTGATCAGCGCCGGCCTGCTCGCCTCCCTGCTCATGGCGCTGCTCCCCGGCGGCGACTCCGGCGCACGGTCCGCCGCGAGCACGCCCGCGGGCGCCACCACTGCCGCCGGGAGCGGAACCCCGACCGCCGCGACGCCGGATGCGACCAGCTCCCCCGCCCCGAAGGCTTCCGCGAGCACCAAGCCGGCGCGCCCGTCGCCCACCGCGACAGCGCGGCCCTCCCGAAAGCCCGCCACGGTCTCGCAGGCGGGCCGGATCCGGCCCAACACCCCGTACAAGGGCGTGGCCACCGCGTACGAAGCCGCGGACGGGGACGGGGCCTGCCTGTTCGGCCCGAGCCCCGATCTCATGATCGCGGCCATGAACACCACCGACTACGAGACGGCCAAGGCCTGCGGCGCCCATGTGCTCGTCCGCGCGGCCAACGGCAGATCCATCACCGTACGTATCACCAATGAATGCCCACTGCCCTGCGCGCCCGGGCAAATCGACCTCAGCCAACAAGCCTTCGCCCAGCTCGCCGACCTCAAAGTCGGCCGGATCCCCATCACATGGAGCCTGGTGAGCCCCGGCACCTCGGAAACGATCTCCCTGCGGTACAAGACGGGCTCGAGCCGCCACTGGTGCGCCGTCCAGGCCATCGGCCACCGCAACCCCGTGGCCGGGCTGGAGATCCGGACCCCGGACGGCTGGCGGCGGCTGCCCCGTACCGCGTACAACTACTTCCTCTCCGAGAACGGCAGCGGGTGCGGCGGCACCGTCCGGCTCACCGACATCTACGGCGAACGGCTGACCGTCACAGGGATCGCGGTGCGTGCGAACGTCGTGCAGCCCACCGGGGTCCAGTTCGCCCGCCACTGATCCGGCGCTTGCCCGTGCTGTGGCGAGGACCGCGGCGGCAGTCCGGCGTGCCGGCACACACGTCAGCCATGATCCGGCCATTTACCAGCCTGCTCCGGGCGATCAGCCGGCCGCCTCCCCCGCAGGGTTCGATCCCGGGCAGCAGCGCGTTCTGTCCCCGATCGTCACTTCACTCCCTCCCGCGGTCAGTTGACGTTGGCGCGAAGGCGGTGCCCGGCCTTCCCGGCGGACGGGCGGTCATGGTTAGGCTGCCGTCATCGGGTCGGGACCCCGCCACAAGCACCTGTCGTGCACTGTGACGAGAGGACCCTGCGCATGCCCGAGCCCGCGGGCCTCGGCGGCCTTCTGCGGTCGGCTGCCGACCTGTTGACCAGCCCTCTCGGGCTCGACGACTACCTCGGCCTGCTCGATCCGCTGCTCTGTGCCCGATGGCCGGCCGGCCGCGTGACGGCTGTCCGGCCGGAGACCGCGGACGCCACGACGCTCTCCATCAGGCCGGGCCGCGGTTGGGCGGGGCACCGAGCCGGTCAGTATGTGCCCGTCGGCGTGCGGATCGACGGCACGTGGCACTGGCGCACCTACTCCCTCACCTGCCCTCCGGGCGGAAAAGGCGGGCTGCTGACGATCACCGTCAAAGCCACGCCGGGCGGTCGCGTATCCCCACTTCTGGCCCATGGAACTGAGCGTGGTGACCTGCTGCGACTCGGCCCGGCGCAGGGCGACTTCACCCTTGCGGATCCTCTCCCGCCCCGGCTGCTGATGGTCACCGGCGGAAGCGGCATCACCCCGGTCATGGGTCTGCTCCGCTCACTGACGGGTGCCGGGGGTGAGGTCGCACGGCCGGCAGTGACTCTTCTGCACAGCGCACCCGGCCCCCGCGAGTCGATCTTCCGCGGCGAACTGCGGGCCATGGACAGGACGTTGCCGTGGTTTCACCTTCATGAGCATCACACCCGATCAGGCCCCGAGCACACCGGTCATCTGACTCCGGAGCACATCGCGCGTCTGTGCCCGGACTGGCGCGAGCGCGAGACCTGGGTCTGCGGTCCCACCGGGCTGCTCGACTCGGTGACCGACCACTGGAGCAAGGCGGGTCTCGATGGCCGGCTCCATGCGGAGCGGTTCCAGCTCGCCCCGGCCTCGCCACCGAGCCCGAAGGGCGAGGCCGGCAGCCGGGTGCTGTTCACCCGTACCGGAGCGGAGGCCGTCGCGGACGCCTCGACCCCGCTCCTCGCGGTCGGGGAGGCAGCGGGCGTGCGGATGCCGTACGGCTGTCGGCGCGGCATCTGCTTCGGCTGCCTCACCCCTCTGACATACGGACGCGTACGCGATCTGCGCAACGGCGAACTGAGCGACCGCACCGGCCAGTTGATACAAACCTGCGTCTCGGCTGCGGCCGGGCCGCTGGCCCTCGATGCCTAGCCCGCAAGGAGCTTCCATGTCCGCGACCGTCACCGCGCCCACTGAGACCATGCTCGGCAAAGAACTCAGTACGGCCTTCGGCGAGGAACTCGACCGGATACGTGCCGATGTTCTCGCCACAAGGGGCGGCGAGGACGCTCGTTACATCCATGCCGTGATCGCCGCTCAGCGGGGTCTTGAGGCGGGCGGGCGGCTCGCGCTGACCGTCTCGATCCTCCCGCCCGCCTGGTGTGCGGGCACCGCCATGCTCTCCCTCGCCAAAATCCTGGAGAACATGGAGCTGGGCCACAACATCCTGCACGGCCAGTGGGACTGGATGGGCGACCCGGCGATCCACTCGGCTACCTGGGAGTGGGACTTCCTCACGCCGGCCGAGGCGTGGAAGCACACCCACAACCACCTGCACCACACCTGGACCAACGTCGTCGGCCGCGACCGCGACCTCGGGTACGTCGTCTTCCGGATGAGCGGCGAACAAAGCTGGCGCCCACGCCATCTCGCCCAGCCGCTCTACAACTTCGCGCTCGCGCCCCTCTTCGAATGGGGTATCGCGCTGTACGACCTGGAGCCCGACCTCGTCGCCTCCGGCCGCAAGCCGCTGCGCACCTTCGTCGCCGACCTCACCGGACTCATCGGCAAGGCCGCACACCAACTCGCCAAGGACTACGTACTGTTCCCCGTCCTCGCCGGTCCCTCCGCGCTGCCCTGCCTGCTCGGGAACCTCACCGCCAACACGGTGCGCAACCTCTGGTCGCACACCATCATCTTCTGCGGACACTTCCCCGGCGACGTCCGGACCTTCAGCGAAGAACGAGTCCACAGCGAGACACGAGGCGAGTGGTACCTGCGGCAGATCCAGGGCTCGGCCAACATCAAAGGCGGCCGCCTCTTCCACATCCTCAGCGGGCACCTCGGCTATCAGATCGAGCACCACGCCTTCCCGGACCTGCCCAGCAATCGCTACGCGCAGATCGCGCCGCGGGTACGCGCCCTCTGCGAGAAGTACGACATCCCTTACGTCACCGGCCCGTTGTGGCGGCAGTGCGCCTCCACCTGGGGACGCATCCTGCGCTTCGCCGTGCCGCTCCACTGAACCGGACCGGAGACCGCCGCGCGTCGCCCTGGGACGGGCTCTGAGAGCCGGCGGACTGCGCAGCGCCTCACTTGGTACAGGGTGGACCTATCTGCAACCTCTGGGCAGGACTACCCTGTTGAGTGAAGCCCGAGCCCCCGGCAGCGACCCACTCCCTCGAGCTCGCGACACCAAGCGAGCCGGGACCCTTCGCGCGGGAAGGCCCGCCGTGATCCTCTTGTTCGCCGTCACTGCCGTTGTCCTGTTAGTCCTGGGCTTTGTCAACGCACTGTGGTGGGTTGTCGGAGCCGTACTGATCTTCGCGTACTTCCACTACGGCCGCCGCGGGCCAGGGCGCCGTGCCCGCGAGGAGGAATCCGAGCCCGGAGGGTACGGGGCGTACCGGGACTCCCGAGACCGTGAGGACCGTTGGGCGCGCCGTTACCGGCGCCAGCGCCGTGGACGCTGGATGCGCGAAGACCGCCGCGACCGGGCGAGCATCCTCACCAGGCGGACGCCATGAACCCGGTGGTCACGGTCAGGGATGAGCGCTGGGCCACTGAAGGGCCCCTCGCCGTCCTCCCCGCCGAGCAGGAGGCAGCGAACTTCCAGCACTACGGCCTCAGCTACCAGCCCGGCGCCGAAGGCGAGAGGCAACTTGCCCGCCGATGACCACCAGCGCGACAAGGGATGCGCCATGCAGCAGGCGATCACGGTTTCCGAAGCCCGTCGAAGGCTCACGGCTGTCCCCGAGGCGGAGAGTACGGATCCGCTGGCAGCCGAGGTTCTCGAACTACGGGCTCTCAACGAACAGTTGAGCCGTGCCATGGCCAGCCGTGCGGTGATCGACCAGGCACGCGGCATGCTGATGGTGCTTACGCCGTGTTCCAGCGAGCAGGCCTGGGTCCTGCTGGTGGAGCTGTCGCAGCGCTCCAACGTGAAGCTCCGGCTCGTGGCGGCCGCCCTGGTCGCCGCCGCCGACAATAAGCCGCTCCCCGAGCGCGTGCCGCGGGAACTGCGCGCCCTCCTGCGGCGCCTGCCGTCGGCCGGCTCCCCATGACGGGCGACCAGCACCATGGGGTCGCGCCGCGTCTTGGCGGCGGGCAAGCCTGGGTGGCGTGTTTCGGCGCGCGAGGGCCCGGCGGGGCTCGACCCGGACCGGGTTTCGCTGGATGGTGGAGCCAGGGGCCACCGCCCTGCCGGACCCGTCGAGGAGGCCGTCATGGCCGATCAGGGAAACCCGTATCTGCGTGGGCTGTTCGCTCCCGTACGCGAGGAGATCACCGCTCATGACCTGCCGGTGAGCGGCCGGATCCCCGCCGGTCTCGAGGGGCGGTACCTGCGCAACGGGCCCAATCCGCTGAACCTCGACGATCCGGCGACGTACCACTGGTTCAGCGGGCCGGGCATGGTGCACGGGGTCCGGCTGCGCGACGGACGGGCGCAGTGGTACCGCAACCGGTGGGTGCGCAGCGACGCGATGGCGACGGCGCTCGGCGACAAGCCGCTGCACGGACCGCGCCACCTGGACATGGACCTCGCGCCCAACACACACATCCTGAACTTCGCCGGCCGCTACCTCGCCACCGTCGAGGGCGGGGCGCTGCCCTACGAGCTGGACGGCGATCTCAACACCCTTGGCCCGTACGACTTCCAGGGCACCCTGCCGGGCGGGTTCGCCGCGCACACCACGGTCGACCCGGCCAGCGGGGAGCTGCACGCCGTGGCGTACTGCTGGGCGTACCCGTATGTGCAGTATTTGGTCGTGGGGGTCGACGGGCGGGTACGTACGTCGGTGGACATTCCCGTCGACGGGCGGCCGATGATGCACGACTTCTCGCTCACCGCTTCGCACGTGCTGCTCTACGACCTGCCCGTGGTTTTCCATCCGGATCCCGCCCGCGCGCCTTCGTCGATGCCGTACATCTGGGACCCCGAGCGCACGCCCCGGCTCGGCGTGCTGCCGCGTGAGGGACGGGCCGAGGACGTGCGGTGGCTGGAGATCGAGCCGTGCTTCGTCTTCCACCCCATGAACGCGTACGAGGACGGCGCGGGGCGGATCACGATTCATCTCGTGCGCTACGACCGGATGTTCGCGGGGCAGGACAGCCGGGGCCCCGACGAGACACCGCCACGGCTCGTCCGCTGGACCGTCGATCTCACGGCCGGGACGGTACGCGAGGACGGACTCGACGACCGTGCCGTGGAGTTCCCGCGGATCGACCCCCGAC
This sequence comes from Streptomyces sp. N35, assembly GCF_016464295.1. NCBI lineage: Bacteria > Bacillati > Actinomycetota > Actinomycetes > Kitasatosporales > Streptomycetaceae > Streptomyces > Streptomyces sp. N35. Next base: position 56,255 of record NZ_JAEIMH010000006.1, read on the forward strand.
GGGAGACCGGCGCCCACCGGTACGGCTACGGGGTGCTCGAACCCACCGACGGATACGCCGCCGAACGCGCCCGCCGCCATCTCCTCTCCCCCACCTCACCGGCGTCCGATCTCACCCAAGTCGGCGTCGGCATCGTCAAGTTCGACCTCGAGCGGGGCAGCAGTGAGGTGCATCGCTTCCATCGGGACGGGGATGTCGGCGAGGGCGTCTTCGTGCCGTCGGCGGACGGCGGCGCCGAGGACGACGGGTGGATCCTGTCGTACGTATTCGATCCCGAGCGCGGCGCCACGGACCTGGTGGTCCTCGCCGCCCAGGACCTGAGCGGCGAGCCCCTCGCGCGCGTGCATCTGCCGGTGCGGGTGCCGGTGGGATTCCACGGCAACTGGATGCCGGATCACGCGGGTTGACCGTCGGTGAGTCCGGCCGATGCGGGCCGTGACGCCCTCGCCCGGTCCAGGGCCGGGCCGAGCGCGCACGAGCGATAGGAGCATGTCGCCATCGACCGGGGTACCCGGGTGACATGAATGCTCCTCATGCGCACGACACCGGCCGAGGCGCCGGTCCGATCGAACGCGGCACTCCCCATCGGCTTGCGGCACGTCAGCGGATGTGGCTGCAGGCATGGACGGCGCTCTCCGTCCTGGCCGCCCTCTGGTCGCTGGCCTGGGCAATCGGCTGGATCACCGGCGCGGCGGACAGCCTCGCCTTCGCCGTGGCCGGCCTTCTCCTCCTCGGCGCCGCGCTGTGGGCCCGGCGCTCAGCCATACGGAACTCCCCGCCACGTCACCTGTGACAGGACGGCGTCACCGCTCGCTGACGCATGCGTCGAGCGGACGCCGCCCGCACGCACGTAGGTCCCCGTGGTCGCACAAGACCACGAGGACCTGACTCACGATCGCCTCGTCACACCGTTTCAGCGCCGCACGCGCGGCATCCCCAGACCGATCCAGGAGATGATCTCGCGCTGGATCTCGTTGTTGCCGCCGCCGAAGGTGAAGATCACGGCGCTGCGGTAGCCGCGCTCCAGCTCACCGTGGAGCACCGCCCCCGCCGAGCCCTCCTTGAGCGGTCCTGCCGAGCCCACGACCTCCATCAGCCAGGCGTACGCGTCCCGGCGCGCCTCGGATCCGTACACCTTGACGGCCGAAGCGTCCTGCGGGGTGAGCGAGCCGTTCTGGACGGCGTTCACCATCTGCCAGTTGAGCAGCTTCATCGCATCGAGCTTCGTGTGCGTCATCGCGAGCCGCTTGCGCACCCAGCCGAGGTCGAGCACGCGCCGGCCGTCCGCGAGCTTGGTCTCCTCGGCCCACTTCTGTACGTCGCGCAAGGCGCGGATCGCCATGGTGCCGTGGGCGGCGAGCGTGACGCGCTCGTGGTTGAGCTGGTTCGTGATCAGCCGCCAGCCCTTGTTCTCCTCGCCGACCCGCCGGCTGAGCGGTACCCGGATGTTCTCGTAGTAGCTGGCCGTGGTGTCGTGCGAGGCGAGCGTGTTGATGATGGTGCACGAGTAGCCGGGGTCACTGGTCGGCACGAGCAGCATGGTGATGCCCTTGTGCGGCGGCGCGTCCGGATCGGTGCGCACGGCCAGCCACACCCAGTCCGCCGTGTCGCCGTTCGTCGTCCAGATCTTCTGCCCGTTCACGACGTACTCGTCGCCTTCGCGCACCGCCCGCGTCTTCAACGCGGCGAGGTCGGTCCCCGCGTCGGGCTCGCTGTACCCGATCGCGAAGTCGATCTCACCGGCCAGGATCTTCGGCAGGAAGTACGACTTCTGCTCCTCGGTGCCGAACTGCATGATCGTCGGGCCGACGGTGTTCAGACCCATGATCGGCAACGGCACATTGGCCTGCGCGGCCTCGTCGAAGAAGATGAACTGCTCCATCGGCGACAGCCCGCGGCCGCCGTACTCCTTCGGCCAGCTGACACCCAGCCAGCCGTCGCGCCCGAGCCGCCGGATCGTCTCGCGGTAGTACCGCTTCTGCTCGGCCGGGTCCTCGTACCGCGAGTAGGCGTTGTCCGGCACCAGCTCGGCAAAGTACGCACGCAGCTCGGCGCGCAACTGCTGCTGCTCAGGCGTGTATTCGAGGTGCACGGCCCCTCCTGGATCTGGCTGTCCTTGGCGGCGCACACAGTAGAACTTGTTTCAGTAATGGGGAAGAGACAGCGACACACGGGCTGCCGCTTTCCCCTTCTTTCCGCTGCGTAGGATGCGAAGAGCGCCTGCCGAGCGCTGGCAGAACCCATGAATCGCCCCTCACATACTTGCCTCACACACGCCCCTCACGAGGAGTCCCGATGAGCCTGTACGACATCCCGCTGCGCACCCTCACCGGCGCGGACACCACCCTGGCCGACCACAAGGGCAAGACGATCCTGCTCGTCAACGTGGCCTCCCGCTGCGGCCTCACCCCCCAGTACGAGGGCCTGGAACGCCTCCAGAAGCGCTACGCGGACCGCGGCTTCACGGTCATCGGCGCTCCGTGCAACCAGTTCGGCGCCCAGGAGCCGGGCACGGCCGAGGAGATCGAGACCTTCTGCTCGACGACGTACGGCGTGACGTTCCCGCTCCTGGAGAAGCTGGACGTCAACGGCGCCTCCCGCCACCCTCTGTACACGGAGCTGACGCGGACGGCGGATGCGGAGGGCGCGGCGGGCGATGTCCAGTGGAACTTCGAGAAGTTCCTGATCAGTCAGTCCGGTGAGATCCTGGGCCGATTCCGCCCGCGTACGGAGCCGGAGGCGGAGGAGCTGGTGACGGCGATCGAGGCGGCGCTGCCCGCCTGACCGACCCACCACCGAAGGCGCCGCACTCACCGAGTCGGCGCCTTCCCCCTGCACCCGCTACGTGCGCAGGAACGGCTTCAACGCCTCGGCGAGATGAGGGAGTTCGGCGAGCACGGCTGGTGTGGCGTACTCATGATCGGCGTAGTCGAATCCCGGGGTGACGACCTCCGCGACCAGCGCATGGCGCGCGCCGTCGAGCAGTCTGCTGGCCTTCCACCATCCTCCCGGCACGGCAAGGAACAGGGCTGCGTCCCCGAGCCGGGACCGGCTGAGCCCGCCGTCCGGGTCCACCGTCACGTATTCGACGGGCCCGCCGTCCAGCAGGAAGTGCAGGATGTCGCTGCGGTTGCGATGCAGCAGTCCGGCCGGCTGGGACGCGTCGAGCAGGTAGTAGATCGAGCTGGCAAGCGGACGCTCGCCCCGTGGCGCGGGAATCGTGTGGGAGCTGGTGTGGATGCGCCGGAAGTAGCCGCCTTCGCCATGGGGCTCCAGCTCGAGCTCACTGCGCCAGTCGTGCGTGCTGTCTCGCATGGGCTTGGTCTCCTCCGCGTCACGTCAAGGACAGTCGTGTCATGGTCGGTCCGGCACCTCGATGATGAGTCCCTGCGTGACCCAGGAGCCCCGCCGTCACGTATCGGCGTCTGCTCAGGTGCCGGCGCGCGCAGCCTGCCGTGCTGACAGAGACGCCGTGAGAGGAACACCCATGGAACAAGGCACCCGTGGCGAACTCGTCAACCGGCTGGCCGAGGCGATCGATTCCGTCGGGACCGCGCACCCGCTGCGGGTCGCGATCGACGGGCCGCCCGCAGCCGGCAAGACCACGCTGGCCGACGAGCTCGCCGCCGTCCTGCGCGCACAGGACCGCGAGGTCATCCGCGCGACCGTGGACGATTTCCTCTTCCCCCGCGCACAGCGCTACCGACGCGGCCGGTACTCCGCCGAAGGCTGCTACTTCGACGCCCACGACCACGTTGCGCTGCGCCGGGTCCTGCTCGATCCGCTGGGACCGCGAGGAGACCGAAAGTTTCAACACGCGGCGTACGACAGAGACACCGACACCGCATCGTCACCACCGACCGCGACCGCCCCCTCGGACGCCGTACTGCTCTTCGACGGCGTCTTTCTCCTGCGCCCAGAACTCATCGACCGATGGGACCTACGCATCTTCGTGTCCGTCCCCTTCGAGCGGACGGTAGATCGCGCCCGCGCCCGAGGCACGGCGCTGGGCCGATCCGCAGCCGACACCGCCGAAATCGAACGCTCCTGGCACCACCGCTATATCCCGGCCCAGCAGCTCTACTTCGCCACGGCCCGCCCGACCGACCACGCCGACATCATCGTGCACAACGAACAGCTCCATCGGCCGGCCTGGGAACAGAACTCTGTCCGTCGTCGCGGGCCACGTTCGGGATCTTGAGACCTCGAGCGGCCCGTGGCAGGCTCATGCCGCATGATCGATGAGTTCGCGAAGAACAACCTGCACAGCAGACTGCGACGGGACCGCGAGGCGCTGCTCTGGAAACTCGACGGCTTGTCCGAATACGACGCCCGCCGGCCTCTGACAGCGACCGGAACCAACCTCCTCGGCCTGGTCAAACACGTGGCCACCGTCGAGGCCCGGTACTTCGGCGAGGTCTTCGACCGCCCTTCCCCGGGACCCCTGCCCCGGTGGCAGGACTCCGACGGCAGCGATCAGTGGGCGGCCGAGGGCGAGACCCGGGATCAGATCATCGAGTTCTACCGGCGCACGTGGGACCACTCGGACGCGACGATCGACGAGCTCCCTCTCGACGCCCCCGGCCATGTGCCGTGGTGGTCGGAGCCGTATCCCAACACGAACCTGTTCGCCGTCATGCTCCACGTGCTCAGTGAATCCGTCCGGCATGCCGGGCACGCCGACATCCTGCGCGAGGGCCTGGACGGCAGGACCGGGTTGCGCGCCGAATACGAGCAGCGGATCGACGAGGAAGCCCGCGCGGCCCACTACGCGAAGCTCGAGCGGGCGGCCAGGTCGGTCGCACCGGTCAAGGGCCAGAGGTTGTCTCCGTGACTTGATGTTCTCGCGGCGGGAAACCGGCCGTTGGCAGCTCCCTCCCGGAAACAGAAGCGTCGTGAGCAACCGGCGCATGGTCATCGACGTCTTCTTGCACGGCGAAGGCGGCTCGCGCCCAGAGTTCGAGGAGGACCTGGACGCGCACGCGCGCGTTCCCGCCGCACGGAGACGTCGGGCAACAGGTGCCCGCGCGGTCCGCCGGCAAGGTCCGGGAGTCCATCGACGACACGGAGCGAGCACAGGCGAGCAAGAGGGGGAAGGGATGACCACGCCCACGCCGACCAATTGCCCCATCTGCAATGGGCCGATGCCCTGCCTGAAGCATTTCCGCGCGTACGCCGATGCACGGTCCCAGCACGTCGGCTCCTCGCCCGAGCGGCCCGGAACAGGCACGGAGGGCCCCCGCTTCGTGTTGATCCGCTCGCACACGCTGAACCGCTCGATGCATGCGCCTGGCATGATCCTTACGTGAACGGTGAACAGGAGCAGGGCCGCTTCAAGTACGTACTCTTCGACGTGGACGGCACACTCATCGACGCGGTGAGCAACCAGCGTCGGGTGTGGGCGAGTTGGGCCGAGCGGTACGGGCTGGACGCGGACGAGGTCTATCGGGTGGCGCTGCGGACGCGGCCGATGGAGACGTTCGCCGAGGTTGCTCCGGGGCACGATGCGCGCGAGTGCCTGGCCGTCCTGCATGCGTTGGAGGACGAGGATGTCCGTACGGGGGTGTACGGGGCGTTCGACGGCGCCGCCGACCTGCTGCATGCCCTGTACGCGGGGACCTGGGCCCTCGTGACCTCGAACTACGAGCATCGGGTGCGCGGCCGCTTCCAGCGGACGGGGCTGCCCCTGCCGGAGGTCATCGTGGACGCGGCGGCGGTCGAGGAGGGCAAGCCCTCCCCCGTTCCCTATCTCCGGGCCGCCGGGCTGCTCGGCGCCGTGCCGGAGGAATGCCTGGTCATCGAGGACGCCCCGTCAGGGGTGCGGTCCGGGCTCGCGGCCGGGATGACGGTATGGGGCGTGAACACCGCGAGCGCGGTCGACGGCGTCCATCGCCACTTCACCGGGCTGCGCGAAGCCGTCCCGCACATCCTGGCCGCGCTGCCCGGCCCACAGCGCGCCCTCAGGCCGCAGGCCTCTTGACGAAGACAGTGATCTCGATGGCCTGCCCGGCACCCCAGCTAGGCGCCATGGTGCTGACCGCCTCCCAGCCGTCGCGGCCCAGCTCGTTGAGGTCACGCTCGATCTGCTCGTAATCGAAGCCCTTCATGCCGAGCTTGTACTTCAGCACCTTGTGCTCCCACTGCGTGGTCATGCGCGAGGTTCCTTTCCCTGGCCGGCACGGGACCGACGACCATCGCGACCCGACGGCAGCGACGGTCATCGCGGCCTGAAGCCGAACGCGACCCGGCGCCGAACTCGGCACCGAGCCCGCACGCTACCCACCGCACCGCGCGACCCCCGGCTTGTCGTTCCGGGCGTGTCACCGCCCCGTGCCAGACTTCCCGCATGACCACTGTCGCCCAGCTCCGCAAGGCCGCTCTCGGGCTTCCCGAGGTGGAGGAGGGCAGGCATGCCGGGATGGTGTCCTTCGCCGTACGAGGGAAAGGGTTCGCCTCCGTCACCAAGGACGGGCAGGTCCAGCTGCAGCTCCCGGACACCGCCGCCGAGGAGGCCGTCGCCGCGCACCCGAGTGGTGAGCGTCTGGAGCGGACAGGCAAGCCGGTCGGGTTCCGCGTGCCGCTCGAGGACATCAACGGCAAGGACCTCAACGCGCTCGTCCACACCTCCTGGGCGCACCGGGCCCCCAAGCGCCTCGCCTCCACGCTCACCGACGCGCGGACCGCCGCGGAGGGACCGGTCGCCGGCTTGCCGGCCGGAATCGGCAGACCGGCGACGCGGGCGCTGCTCGTTGCGGGGATCACGAACCTCGAGGAGGTGGCGGGGCGTTCGGCCGCCGAACTGCTCGCTCTGCACGGCGTCGGGCCGAAGGCCGTCAGGATTCTCGGCGGGGAACTGCAGGAGCGCGGGCTCGACTTCCGCCAGTGACGCCCCGCCTTCCAGCGGTGACCGCCGGTCGCCCGGTGCGCGGCTATTGGTCCGCGGCTACTGGTCCGCGAGGGCCTTACGGAAGATCAGGAACCCCTGAGGCGTCTTCTCCGGGAACGGCCCCTCCTCCTCCCGCTGCTTGACCACCCGCATCCGCTCCTCGAACCCCGCACCCCGCAGCAGCTCGGCCACCACCTCGGGCGTGCGGCGGTGGAACGTCAGGTCGAAGGTGTGCCCGAGCGCCTCGGTGAGCCGCATGGGCTCCTCGCCGATCTGAAAGCCGAGCAGGAAGTGACCGCCCGGCTTGAGCACCCGGTGGAACTCCGCGAACGCGTGCGGCAGTTGGGTGTCAGGGACGTGAATGACCGAGTACCAGGCGAGGGCTGAGCCGAGGGCCTCGTCCGGAAGGTCGAGTGCGGTCATCGAGCCCTCGACGAAGCGGAGTTCGGGGTGACGCTTGCGTGCGGCGGCCAGCATGCCCGGCGACAGATCGATCCCGAACACATCGGCACCGAGTCCGGCGAGGTGGGCGGTGACCCGCCCGGTCCCGCAGCCGACATCGGCCATCGGGCCCTGCCCCGCGGCCAGTTCGGCGAAGCAGGCCAGGACGGACCGCTCCACGGGCTTGACGGCGAGCTCATCGGCGGCCCACTCCGCGTAGGCGTCCGAGATGGTGTCGTACGAGTCTCTGGTCGTGGTCAGGAAGCCCGGTTCAGTCATGAACCGGGACCCTATCGCCGCCCCCCGACCCCGCCCCGAGGCAGGGTCCGCGTCAACGTTTCACGTGCAACATCCATCCATACGGGAAGATTGTCCGACTGGACGTCACGGATTGGCCACTGCGTCTTCATAAGTCCTTCACGAACACTCAGTTCGCAATAGCCTCACTCCCCCGTGAACACCCCAGGGGGAACCATGAGCCACCCGTACCCGCCCGCGCCGCCGGGAGCCGGCCATCGGCCCACACCGAAGTGGGCGCGCAAGCGCCTGATCCTGCCTGCCCTCGGCATCGCCTTCCTCTTCGGTGGCGTCATCGCCAGCGCCGGCGACACCACGACCACGAACGATGCCAAGCCTGCGGCAGCTACCCCCGGCCCGACTGTCACCGTCACAGCGACCGCGGAACCCAGCGCCGAGCCTGCGCCGACCGTCACCGAAACCGTGAAGGCGACAGCCACTGTGCGGGCCACCGTCACCGTGACAGCCCAAAGCGGAGGCTCCGCGGACGACAACTCCGACAGCGGAGGCGGGGGCGTGTACTACGCCAACTGCAGCGAGGCCCGCGCCGCCGGAGCCGCACCTGTACACCGCGGCGATCCCGGATACGCCAGCCACCTGGACCGCGACGGCGACGGTATCGGCTGCGACAGCTGAGCCGCATTGCCGGTGCTGTCCGCGACGCTGTGCAGGCACCGGAAGGCGCCCTCTCGATGCACGAGGGGGCGCTTCCTGAGCCACCGCATCTATGCGCGCCCCAAGGGGAACTCCACTACCGAATCGGCATTCCCGACAACGTCCGCGCGATCACGAGCCGCTGGATCTCGCTCGTGCCCTCAAAAATGGTATAAATCGCGGCGTCCCGGTGCATCCGCTCGACCGGGTACTCCCGGGTGAAGCCGTTGCCGCCGAGGATCTGGATCGCCTGGCCCGTGACCTTCTTGGCGGTCTCGCTCGCGTAGAGCTTCGACATCGAACCCTCGGCGTTCTCGAACTTCTTGCCCGTGGTCGCCATCCACGACGCGCGCCATACGAGCAGACGGGCCGCGTCGATCTGGGTACGCATGTCCGCCAGTTGGAAGGCGATGCCCTGGTTGTCGATGATCGGGCGGCCGAACTGCGAGCGGGTCTTGGCGTATTCGAGGGCTTCCTCGTACGCGGCGCGGGCCGTGCCGACCGCCATGGCGCCGACGGCGGGGCGCGAGGCCTCGAAGGTGGCCATGGCCGCGTTCTTCACGCGTTCCCCGCCGCTCCTGGCGCGCTCACGGGCGCGGGCGAGGCGCTCGTCGAGCTTCTCCTTGCCGCCGAGCAGGCAGTGGCCCGGGACGCGGACGTTCTCCAGGACGACCTCGGCCGTGTGCGAGGCGCGGATGCCGTGCTTCTTGAACTTCTGGCCCTGCGCGAGGCCCGGGGTGTTCGGCGGCACGATGAACGAGGCGTGGCCCTTCGAGCCGAGCTCGGGGTCGACCACCGCGACGACCACGTGGACGCTCGCGATACCGCCGTTGGTCGCCCAGGTCTTGGTGCCGTTGAGGACCCACTCGTCCTTGGCCTCGTCGTAGACCGCGCGCGTACGCATCGCGGCCACGTCGGAGCCCGCGTCCGGCTCCGATGAGCAGAAGGCCGCGACCTTCACGTCGTTGGCGTCGCCGTACATCTGCGGAACCCAGGTACCGACCTGCTCCTCGGTGCCGTTGGCGAGAACGCCGACCGCCGCGAGGCCCGTACCGACGATCGAGAGTGCGATGCCCGCGTCGCCCCAGAAGAGCTCCTCCATCGTCATCGGGATGCCGAGGCCCGTCGGGTCGAAGAACTGCTGGGCGTAGAAGTCGAGCGAGTAGATGCCGAGCTTCGCCGCCTCCTGGATCACCGGCCAGGGCGTTTCCTCACGCTCGTCCCACTCGGCGGCCGCGGGGCGGATCACATCGGCGGCGAATCCGTGGAGCCAGTCCCTGACCTCCTTCTGCTCGTCGTTCAGCTCCATGGTGAACTCGGCCATGACCCCTCCAGCGCTGCACGCCCAGGCTGCACTGCCCAGAACTTTGTTACTTGCGGTAACGAGAGTCTGTTACTCGCGAGTAAGGGCTGTCAACTCCCGGCAGCCAGTTCGATGCCGGGGTACCCCGGGGTGTTACGTTGCGCGTGCGTCACCGAATCTGCACGGGCGGGGAGTAACTATGGAGACCACTGGGCGGACCGATCAAGAGCGGTCGGCCGACCGACGCCGCCGGGAGCTGCTCGAAGCAGCCGACCGGGTCGTGCTGCGGGACGGCCCCGGTGCCTCCATGAACGCCATCGCCGCCGAGGCGGGGATCACCAAGCCCATTCTCTACCGTCACTTCGGGGACAAGGGCGGTCTGTACAAGGCCCTCGCCGTACGGCACACCGACGCCCTGCTCGACGCCCTGCGTGCCGCGCTCGACGCGCCCTCGGCACGGCGGGAGCGGGTGGAGGCGACGCTCGACACCTATCTCGCCGCGATCGAGGCGAATCCACAGGTCTACCGTTTTCTGATGCACCCCGCCGAGGGGACCTCGCAGGGCGAGGGCGCCTTCGATGTGGGGCTCCACTCCGCTCCCCTCCTGCGGCGCCTGGGCGAGGAACTCGCCAAGGTGATCGAGGAGCGGGTGGACCTCGGGCCGGAGAGCGCGCTGCTCTCGCGGGTCTGGGGGCATGGGATCGTCGGGATGATGCACGCGGCCGGCGACTGGTGGCTGGGCGAACGGCCCTGCTCCCGGGCCCAGTTGGTGCAGAGCCTGGCGGATCTGCTGTGGGGGCGGCTGGCCGCTGCGGGCGACCGCGTGGGCGGGCCCGGGTTCTGAGGCGCAGAGAGCGCCTGGCGCCCGTCAACCCCTGACAGAGCCTCTGACGCCCGTCAACACCTGAGGGTCAGAGCGCCTCTGACGCCTGCCGGCCCCACTCCGCACGCCGCGCCTGACGCAGCACCCGCCCCCGCCTGAAGCGGTCCAGGCGCTGCGGGTAGACCATCCCCTCCAGGTGGTCGCACTCGTGCTGCAGACAGCGGGCGAAGAAGCCCGTGCCCTGGATGCGGACCGCCTCGCCGTGGCGGTCGACGCCCTCGACCACCGCGTAGTCGAAGCGTGGCGTGCCCGCCTCGAGGCCGGGCAGCGACAGACACCCCTCCGTCCCGCGCACCGTGACGCCGCCCGTCTCGACGAGGCGCGGGTTGATCACATGGCCGAGATGGCGGTTGTCCTCGTCGTCCGGGCAGTCGAAGACGAACACCCGCAGACCGACACCGACCTGGTTGGCCGCGAGACCCACGCCGGGCGCCGCGTACATCGTCGCGAACATGTCCTCGATCAGCCGGTCGAGTCCGGGCCCGAACTCGGTGACCTCTGTGCAGGGTGTGTGCAGAACCGGATCGCCGAGCAGAGTCATCGGCCGTACGCGTCCCGAGCTGCCCGGGATGGAACCATGTCGCATCCCGTAAGCGTACGTTTCGGGGAAGACCGGCACCCGCGCACGATGGCGGTGGTGGCGCCGTGCAGGGCCGCGGGGGGATCTCGGTAGGCTGACCTGGACCAGTGCCGAGGGCAGGCGCGGCGCCGGATGCGTAGGAGGAGCAGGACGATGGCAGGACACCCAGGCAGCGCGGAGCCGCTGTCGCCCCGGTCGAAGCTCGCCGTGACGGCAGGCAAGGCGGCCGCGGCGGTCTCGCGGGCGGCGGGCCGCGGCAGCGGATCGGTGATCGGCGGCCGGGTGGCTCTCAAGCTCGACCCCGACCTCCTGAGCCGGCTCGCCACCCACCTCGATGTGGTGCTCGTCTCGGCGACCAACGGCAAGACCACGACCACCCGGCTGATCGCCGAGGCGCTGGGCGCCGCCGGCCCCGTGGTCTCCAACGCGCTGGGCGCGAACATGCCGGCGGGCATCACTTCCGCCCTCGCCGGCGGTTCGGACGCCAAGTTCGGTGTGATCGAGGTCGACGAGAAGTACCTGGCGGGTGTCGCCCGTGATGTGACGCCGAAGGCCATCGCGCTGCTCAACCTGTCGCGTGACCAGCTCGACCGCGCCGCCGAAACCCGGATGCTCGCCGAGAAGTGGCGCGAGGGCCTGTCCGGCTCGAAGGCCGTGGTGATCGCCAACGCCGACGACCCGCTGGTCGTCTGGGCCGCGTCCTCCTCGCCGAACGTGGTGTGGGTCGCCGCCGGCCAGGAGTGGAAGGACGACGCCTGGTCGTGCCCCTCCTGCGGTGGTGTGATGCAGCGCCCGGGCGACGACTGGTTCTGCGGCGAGTGCGGCTTCCGCCGGCCCCAGCCGAGCTGGGCGCTCTCCGGCGACTACGTCCTCGACCCGCACGGCTCCGCCTGGCCGATCCATCTGCAGCTGCCGGGCCGCGCCAACAAGGCCAACGCGGCCAGCTCGGCCGCCGTCGCCGCCGTGTTCGGCGTGCCGCCGCAGGTCGCCCTGGAGCGGATGTACCAGGTCCAGGCGGTCGCCGGACGCTACGACGTGGTGAACTTCCTCGGCCGCGACGTACGGCTGCTGCTCGCGAAGAACCCGGCCGGCTGGCTCGAGACCTTCTCGCTGATCGACCCGCCGCCGACGCCCGTGATCCTCTCGGTGAACGCGCGCGGCGCCGACGGCACCGACACCTCCTGGCTCTGGGACGTCGACTACACGCGCCTGGCCGGGCACCCGATCTTCGTGATCGGTGACCGCCGGCTCGACCTCGCGGTCCGCCTCGAGGTCGCGGGTCTCGACTTCCGCGTCTGCGACACCGTCGACGAGGCCGTGCAGATGGCGCCGCCCGGACGGATCGAACTGATCGCCAACTACACCGCCTTCCAGGACGTACGCCGCCGCGTCGGCAACTGACCCGCTTAAGGACTGACCAACATGAGCGACAACAGCCTGCGTCTGGTGTGGGTCTACCCCGACCTGCTGTCCACGTACGGCGACCAGGGCAACGCCCTCGTCGTCGAGCGCCGCGCCCGTCAGCGCGGTCTCAATGTCGAGCGCTACGACGTGCGCAGCGACCAGCCGGTGCCCACCTCCGGCGACATCTATCTGATCGGCGGCGGCGAGGACCGCCCGCAGCGGCTCGCGGCCGAACGGCTGCGCCGCGACGGCAATCTGCAGCGGGCCGCCTCCAACGGCGCGATCATCTTCTCGGTCTGCGCCGGCTACCAGATCCTCGGCCACGAGTTCATCAACGACCTCGGCCAGCGCGAGCCCGGCCTCGGTCTGCTCGATGTCATCTCCACACGCGGCGAGGGCGAGCGCTGTGTCGGTGACGTGCTCGCCGACATCGACGCACCGCTCGGGCTCCCGCAGCTGACCGGGTTCGAGAACCACCAGGGCATCACCCACCTCGGCCCGTCCGCGAAGCCCTTCGCGCACGTGCGGCTCGGCAAGGGCAACGGCACCGGTGACGGCACCGAAGGCGCGTACAACGACACCGTTTTCGGGACGTACATGCACGGACCCGTGCTCGCCCGTAACCCGCAGATCGCCGATCTGCTGCTCAAGCTGGCGCTCGACGTGAACGCGCTGCCGCCCACGGACGACCGCTGGTACGAGGCGCTCCGCAACGAGCGGATCGCCTCGGCGACGCAGCCCGCCTGACAGCGTGCGAACCCGCCCGTCCGACAGCGGGTGAATTCGTAGGGAACTCCAACGTCCGCCTTACGGACTCGATTCGGCCCCGTCACATCCCACTAGTAGGGTGACGGGGTCTTGTCGTCCGGACAGCGTGGTCCGGTCATCCGTCCACGTTGCAAAGGTTCTTGGGCCATGCGTATTGGTGTCCTCACCTCCGGCGGCGACTGCCCCGGACTGAACGCGGTGATCCGCTCGGTCGTGCACCGCGCCGTCGTCGACCATGGCGATGAGGTCATCGGCTTCCACGATGGCTGGAAGGGCCTCCTCGAGTGCGATTACCGCAAGCTCGATCTGGACGCGGTCAGCGGCATCCTCGCCCGCGGCGGCACCATCCTCGGCTCCTCCCGCGTCCGTCCCGAGCATCTGCGGGACGGCGTCGAGCGGGCCAAGGGGCATCTGGCCGAGCTCGGCCTCGACGCCATCATCCCGATCGGCGGAGAGGGCACGCTCAAGGCGGCCCGGCTGCTCTCCGACAACGGACTGCCCATCGTGGGCGTGCCGAAGACCATCGACAACGACATCGCTGTCACCGATGTCACCTTCGGATTCGATACGGCGGTGGGCGTCGCGACCGAGGCGCTCGACCGTCTGAAGACCACCGCGGAATCGCATCAGCGCGTCCTGATCGTCGAGGTCATGGGCCGGCACACCGGCTGGATCGCGCTCAACTCCGGCATGGCGGCCGGCGCCCACGCGATCGTGGTGCCCGAGCGGCCCTTCGACATCGAGGAGTTGGCGACGCGCGTCGGTGCGCGTTTCGAGGCGGGCAAGAAGTTCGCGATCGTGGTCGCCGCCGAGGGCGCCAAGCCCCGCGAAGGGTCGATGGAGTACGACGAGGGCGGCAAGGACATCTACGGCCATGAGCGCTTCGCCGGCATCGCGCGCCAGCTCTCCATCGAGCTGGAGGAGCGCCTCGGCAAGGAAGCGCGTCCGGTGATCCTCGGCCATGTGCAGCGCGGCGGCACCCCCACCGCGTACGACCGTGTCCTCGCCACCCGCTTCGGATGGCACGCCGTGGAGGCCGTGCACCGCGGTGAGTTCGGGATGATGACCGCACTGCAGGGCACCGACATCGTGATGGCGCCGCTCGCGAAGGCCGTCGAGACGCTGAAGACGGTGCCGGACGCGCGGTACGCCGAGGCGGAGTGCGTGCTCTGACCTCACCCCGACTCGCCCTGTGACCTCTGCTCGTTCGCAGGAGTGACCGCCCCCCGGCCCCGGCACCCCCCGGGGGGGGGCCACCCTCGGGCCGGTCACCGGCCCGCGGGGGTCCCCCCCCCCGCCCGCAGCCGCGGCGGGGGGCGGTTCTACTCTGGTGCGGACAACGGGCACGAATCAGGAGCGAGCGGATGGATCACAGCGGACACGGCACGATGACGGACCTGCCGCCGTTCACGCTGGGACGAGGTCTTCAGCCGTCGTTCGACGCGTTCTTCGCCATCGGCTGTCTGCTCGCGCTGCTCCTGTACGGGTACGGCGTGCTGCGTCTCGTACGGCGCGGCGACCGGTGGCCGATCGGCCGCACGGTCTCCTTCGTGATCGGCGTCCTGTCGATCGCGCTGGTGATGTGCACCCAGCTGAACGACTACGGCATGGTCATGTTCAGCGTGCACATGGTGCAGCACATGGTGATCAGCATGCTGTCGCCGATCCTGCTGCTGCTCGGCGCCCCGATCACGCTGGCGCTGCGTGCGATGCCGGTCGCGAGCCGGCGCGGGCGCAAGGGTCCGCGCGAACTGCTCCTGATGCTGCTGCACAGCCGCTACATGAAGGTGGTCACGCACCCCGCCTTCACCATCCCGATGTTCATCGCGAGCCTCTACGGGCTGTACTTCACGCCCCTGTTCGACTTCCTGATGGAGTCCAAGCCGGGCCATATCGCGATGATGGTGCACTTCCTCGCCGTGGGTCTGGTGTTCTTCTGGCCGATCATGGGCGTCGACCCGGGACCGCACCGCCCCGGCTATGTGATGCGGATGCTGGAGCTGTTCGCGGGCATGCCGTTCCACGCGTTCTTCGGGATCGCGCTGATGATGGCGACGGAGCCGATGGTCGGCACGTATATGCACCCGCCCGCCTCGCTCGGCATCGACGCGCTCGCCGACCAGGAGGCCGGCGGCGGTATCGCCTGGGCGTTCAGCGAGATCCCCTCGGTCGTCGTCCTGGTGGCGCTGCTCTTCCAGTGGCGCAAGTCCGAGGAGCGCGAGGCCAAGCGCAAGGACCGCGCCGCCGACCGTGACGGGGACAAGGAGCTGGAGGCGTACAACGCGTATCTGGCCTCGCTCAACGCCCGCAGCCAGCAGTCCTAGCGGCGCGCCCCGGCCGTCCGGGAAATGACCCGGCGACCGGGAACTCCTCCCCCATGTCGCCCGTTGAACTCCATGAAGCCCCGCAGCGTCCCCCGTCTGCGGGGCTTCACCAGTTGCCGTCGACCTTGTCGTGTGGCGGTGCCCGATCTTCGCCGAATGCTGGCGGAAACCGCCCCCCACGAGGGACGATGGCCTCAGCGATGGAGCCCGGGCATGGGTCCGGCCTGGCGTGAGGAGGGTGTCGCGATGCCCGGAACCACGAAGGCGATGGGAGTGCTCACCGTCGGTGCGTTGGTCACGGTGACCGCGTACACGGTGGCGCTCGGCAGCAACGGCTGGCTGTGGTTCGGCTGGGTCGTCCTGGGACTGCTCACCCTGGCGATGGTGGTGTCGCGCAACTCCTGAGATCACTTGCGGGGACTGCTCTGATCATGGCTCTGACCAGGCGTGATGCCAGGTGGTCAGGATTCGAGAAGCCTTCCGGGGTGGGTCGCGGCTAGCTTGGCGGTCAGGAGATCCCACCACCTCAGGAGACATCGTGAGCAGCTCTGAAACCCAAGGCATCAAGACCGTGCTGCACCCCGTCGCCGACCTGGCGAAGGCCAAGGACGTGTACACCGCGCTCCTCGGCGTGGCGCCGACGGTCGACGAGCCGTACTACGTCGGGTACGAGACGGGCGGCCAGCACATCGGGCTGGTCCCGGGCGGCGGCCCGCAGGGCATGACCTCGCCGGTCGCGTACTGGCAGGTAGCCGATCTCGGCGCGAAGCTCGCCGAGCTCACGGCCGCGGGAGCCACCATTACGGAAGAGCCGCACGAGGTGGGCGGCGGACGTATCGTTGCCGCGGTGACCGACGTCGACGGAAACGTGCTGGGCCTGCTGCAGGACTGAGCCGGACCGCCTGCCGTCCGCGGCGATCGACGCACACCAGGCGACCACGACGGGCCGTATGCGGGCCCGCCCGGAAGATGGAGAACCAGCAGACATGGCCACGCGGAAGAAGGCGCAGTCGCCCGCGGTGCACGCCGCCGACACCCACGACATGATCCGGGTACACGGTGCGCGTGAGAACAACCTCAAGGACGTCAGCATCGAGATTCCGAAGCGGCGCCTCACGGTGTTCACCGGTGTCTCCGGTTCCGGAAAGTCGTCCCTGGTCTTCGACACGATCGCCGCGGAGTCGCAGCGGCTGATCAACGAGACGTACAGCGCGTTCGTGCAGGGCTTCATGCCCACGATGGCCCGCCCCGAGGTCGATGTGCTCGACGGTCTGACCACCGTCATCAGCGTCGACCAGCAGCGGATGGGCTCCGACCCGCGCTCCACGGTGGGCACGGCGACGGACGCCAGCGCGATGCTGCGGATCCTGTTCAGCCGGCTCGGCAAGCCGTACTTCGGTCCGCCCGGGGCGTTCTCCTTCAATGTCGCCTCGGTCTCCGCGAGCGGCGGCTTCACGGTCGAACGCGGCGCGGAGAAGACCAAGACGGAGAAGGTGAGCTTCAACCGCACCGGCGGGATGTGCGTCAACTGCGAGGGCCGCGGCAATGTCTCGGACATCGATCTGGCCCAGCTCTTCGACGACAGCAAGTCGCTGAACGAGGACCCGTTCACCATCCCCACGTACACCGGGGACGGCTGGGTCGTACGGATCATCCGCGACTCCGGGTTCTTCGACCCGGACAAGCCGATCCGCCGCTACACCAAGAAGGAGCGGCACGACTTCCTGTACCACGAGCCGACCAAGGTGAAGATCAACGGCGTCAATCTGACGTACGAGGGTCTGATCCCGAAGATCCAGAAGTCCTTCCTCAGCAAGGACCGCGAGTCCATGCAGCCGCACATCCGGGCCTTCGTGGACCGTGCGGTCACCTTCCAGGTCTGCCCGGAGTGCGACGGCACCCGGCTCACCGAAGGGGCGCGCTCGTCGAAGATCAAGGGCATCTCCATCGCTGACGCCTGCGACATGGAGATCCGCGATCTGGCGGAGTGGGTACGGGGGCTCAAGGCGCCGGCGATCGCTCCGCTGCTCGCCGCGCTGCAGCAGGCGCTGGACTCGTTCGTGGAGATCGGCCTCGGCTATCTCTCGCTGAACCGTCCCGCGGGCACGCTGTCCGGTGGTGAGGCGCAGCGCGTGAAGATGATCCGTCACCTCGGCTCCTCGCTCACCGATGTCACGTACGTCTTCGACGAGCCGACCATCGGTCTGCACCCGCATGACATCGAGCGGATGAACAACCTGCTCCTGCGGCTGCGCGACAAGGGCAACACGGTGCTCGTCGTGGAGCACAAGCCGGAGGCGATCGCGATCGCCGACCATGTCGTGGACCTCGGTCCCGGCGCCGGTACGGGCGGTGGCACGGTCTGCTTCGAGGGCGATATCGAAGGCCTGCGCGCGAGCGACACCGTCACAGGGCGCCACCTCGACGACCGGGCCGCGGTGAAGGACACGGTGCGCAAGCCGACCGGCAAGCTGTCGATCCGGGGCGCCGGGGCGAACAATCTGCAGAACGTCGATGTCGACATTCCGCTGGGTGTGCTCACCGTGGTCACGGGTGTCGCCGGTTCCGGCAAGAGCTCGCTGATCCACAGTTCGATCCCCACCGACGAGGGTGTCGTCTCGGTCGACCAGAGCGCGATCCGCGGGTCGCGGCGCAGCAACCCGGCCACGTACACCAGTCTCCTCGAGCCGGTCCGCAAGGCCTTCGCCAAGGCCAACGGGGTCAAGCCCGCACTGTTCAGCGCCAACTCCGAAGGCGCGTGCCCGACCTGCAACGGCGCGGGTGTGATCTACACGGACCTCGCGATGATGGCGGGCGTCTCGACCACCTGTGAGGACTGCGAGGGCAAGCGGTTCCAGGCCTCGGTCCTGGAGTACAAACTCGAAGGCAAGGACATCAGCGAGGTCCTCGCGATGCCGGTCACCGAGGCGGAGAAGTACTTCTCCACGGGCGAGGCGAAGATCCCGGCCGCACTGAGGATCGTGCAGCGGCTCCAGGACGTCGGTCTCGGCTACATCACCCTCGGCCAGCCGCTGACCACGCTCTCCGGCGGTGAGCGCCAGCGTCTGAAGCTCGCCACGCACATGGGCGACAAGGGCGGGGTCTACGTCCTCGACGAGCCGACCACGGGTCTGCATCTCGCGGATGTGGAGCAGCTGCTCGGTCTGCTCGACCGCCTCGTGGAGTCCGGCAAGTCGGTGATCGTGATCGAGCACCACCAAGCCGTCATGGCACACGCCGACTGGATCATCGATCTGGGTCCCGGCGCCGGCCACGACGGCGGAAAGATCGTCTTCGAGGGCACGCCCGCGGAGCTGGTCAAGAAGAAGTCGACGCTGACGGGCCAGCACCTCGCGGAGTACGTGGGCGTCTGACCTCGATCGACGGGTACGGGGAGGGGCCGGGGAGGGGCCGGCGGCTCCTCCCCGTACGCATATCCGTGGACGTCAGAAGTCGAAGACCGGATCCGTCATGGCATGCCGCAGGCAGTCGTTCGCATACGTCCGGTGCCAGGCGATGTCCTGGCCGCGGTGGGTGCCCGCGGCCGTCACCGTCACCGGGTCGTACTCCTTGGTGCACAGCGGATCCCTGCCCGGCAGCTCGTCGAGGTCCCCGTCCACCGCGTCGATCGCCGCACAGGCCTCGGCGGCGTGCGGATGGTGGCCGGACGGCTCGGGGGCGCACATCAGCTTGAGGCCGCGGATCCAGGTGTTGTCCGAGCCCGAGACGGTGAGGAAGACACCTGGGCGCGGCGCCGGCTCGGGGTCGTCGGTGGATGCGGGGACCGCGTGTGCGGGGACGGTGGTGGCCAGTGCTGCGGCCAGCGTGACGAGCGCGGCGACGTGGTGACGCATCGAACCTCCGGGGCGGGGAAGGCTTGGGGGATCTTCATGACTCCCCGTCAGCGCACCCGACCCGCGCGGCCGGGCCAAGCGACCGCGCCGTGACGTCCTCCGGATGAGTTGACGGCTGCCACCGGCTGTGACGCTCGATGGGAGGGGTACGGGTGCTCCGCAACGGTCCGCAGGGATACGGCACGGTCACCAAACTCCTGC
This sequence comes from Streptomyces sp. N35, assembly GCF_016464295.1. Classification (NCBI taxonomy): domain Bacteria; kingdom Bacillati; phylum Actinomycetota; class Actinomycetes; order Kitasatosporales; family Streptomycetaceae; genus Streptomyces; species Streptomyces sp. N35. The sequence continues at coordinate 75,850 of NZ_JAEIMH010000006.1, forward strand.
ACTGGCTGGTGTTCACCGCCCTGGCCGTGCAGTTCGCGATCGGCTACGTGATGGATCCCGACGACTCGGGCCACGGACGCGGCCGGGGGCGGGGCCGCGGTGAGGGATCCGGTCATGGCCGCGGACGAGGACGCGGCGGCGAGGACGGTTATGAAGTCTTCGGTGACGAGGGCCTGTTGACCCTGCATGTGGTCCTTGGCGTGACCATCCTCGTCCTCGCCGCGCTCCGGCTGCTGTGGCGGGTCACCACCCCGCTTCCGCCCTGGGCGCCGTCGCTGCGTCCGTACGAACGCGTCCTGGCCACCTGGACGGAGCGCGCGCTGCATCTGCTGACCTTCGCCATCCCCGCGACAGGCCTGTGGCTGGTCGCAGCCGGGGACGAGGGGGCCGTCGGGCCCCATGTCGCCACGCATATCGCGTTCGTGGTGGCGCTGACGCTCCATGTCGGACTGGTCCTGAAACATCAACTCCTGGACCGCGACCGGCTGCTGAGCCGGATGCTTTGAGTCCCGGCCGACCCGGATGCTGTCAGTCCCGGCTGACCCGGATGCTGTGCGTGCCGAACGCTGCGAGCCGGCCGGTCCTACTTGCCGACGGCCTTGCGCAGCTGTTCCTTGGTCATGGTCGAACGGCCCTCGATGTTCTTCTTCTTCGCCTCGTCGTAGAGCTGGTCCTTCGTGGGTCCCTGCGCTCCCTTGTGCGAGCGCTCGCCGCCGCGCTGCGAGGCGGACTTGGGGTCCTTCGTCGACACCCGGCTTGAGGTCTTCGCCTCTCCCGAACGGGCACGTTCCTTGTTCACCGTACGAGCGGCGATCTCCTTGGCGCGGGACTTGGACGCGCCGCGTTCCTCGGCGCTGTCCTTGATGTGCTCGTACTGCCGCTCACGCTTCTTGCTCGATCCGGCGGGCATCATCGGCTCCTTTCCTCACGGTCCTCGGGTGTCCCCGGGGACTGATCCCGCGTACCCCCGCCGAGGACGGTTACGCACCGCTGCGGCGGGACCTACACTGTGTCGGCTCGGGCCACCGCACCAGCAGGTTCAGCGCCGCGACAACCGATACGGGGAGCAGCCGCCATGTTCTATTACGTCCTGAAGTACGTGCTCCTGGGACCGCTACTCCGGCTGATGTTCCGGCCCCGGATCGAGGGCCTCGAGCATGTGCCGGCCACGGGCGCGGCCATCGTCGCGGGCAATCACCTCTCATTCTCCGACCATTTCCTGATGCCCGCGATCCTGAAGCGCCGGATCACCTTTCTCGCGAAGGCCGAGTACTTCACGGGCCCCGGTCTGAAGGGGCGCCTGACGGCTTTCTTCTTCCGCAGCGCGGGCCAGATCCCCGTCGACCGGTCGGGCAAGGAGGCCGGGCAGAACGCGATCCGCGAAGGGCTCGGCGTCCTGAACAAGGGCGAGCTGCTCGGCATCTATCCCGAGGGCACGCGCTCGCACGACGGGCGGCTGTACAAAGGCAAGGTCGGGGTCGCGGCCATGGCCCTCAAGGCGGGTGTGCCGGTGGTTCCGTGCGCGATGATCGGCACGTTCGAGGCGCAGCCGCCGGGCCAGAAGATCCCCAGCCTGCGTCCCATCACCATCCGTTTCGGCGAGGCCCTGGACTTCTCCCGCTATGCCGGGATGGACAACGAGAAGGCCGCACTGCGCGCGGTGACCGATGAAATCATGTACTCCATCCTCGAATTGTCCGGTCAGGAGTACGTGGACCGCTATGCGGCGGCCGTGAAGGCCGAGGAGCAGGAGGCGGCCAAGGCCGAGAAGAGGGAGAAGGCGGACAAGGCGGGACGCAAGTTCCCGCGGGCGCCGCTGAGTTAGGGTGAATCTCCTCGGTGAACGGACAGATCAGGGGCGGGCGGGCACGTGGCGGAGCATGAGCAGTACACCAAGCTGATCGGACTTCTCGACGAGCGCGGTGCGCGGTACCGCGTGATCGAGCATGAGCCCGAGGGCGCCACGGAGGCGGTGAGCGCGCTGCGGGGCAACACGCTCGCGCAGGCCGCCAAGTGCATCGTCGTGATGGTCAAGCTGACGAAGAAGACCAAGTCGTATGTGCTCGCCGTGGTGCCCGGTGACCGGCGCGTGGACCTGGGCGGTGTGAAGGCGCTGCTCGGCGGGGTCTACGCGGGCTTCGCCACCGCCGACGTGGCCGAGCGGCTCGCGGGGAGCGTCAGCGGGACCATTCTGCCATTCTCGTTCGATCCGGAGCTGCAGCTCGTCGTCGATCCGGCGCTGTTGGAGCAGGAGGAGCTGTTCTTCAACGCCGCACGGCTCGACCGCTCCCTGGCGCTGCGGACCGCGGACTATGTCGCGATCGCGGAGCCGCGGACGGCGCCGATCGCCGAGTGATGGCGCACGCAGGGGCATAGGCGGAGTGACGGCGTATGCACGGGGCATGGTGGAGGGCCGGCGTACGGACGGGCATGGCGGAGTGACGGCCTACGCACAGACATAGGCGGTACGGACCGGCCACCTCACCGCATCAGGGACTCAAGGGCCGTGTCCAGCACCCGACGCACCACGAGACCGTCCCGCGCCACCGCCGTGACCAGAGCGGCCGGACCGGCCAATGGGGTGAGCGTCGCATGCTCGCCCAGCATGCACGGCTGGACCGGCGCATCGGTGAACTCCGGTCGCACGACGAGGAGCTGACCGAGCGCCCGCAGGCCCCCGAGGACGGCGGGGCCGTCCCAGCCGGCCTGCGCGCCAGGCCCGCAGGACAGTTCCTGGTCGAGCAGGGGGCGACCCGCGCGGCGTACCGTCATGCGGCTGGTGAGCCGGCCCGGTGTTTCGCCGCTGCGCCCGAGCACCTGCTCCTCACGCAGGACGAGCACTCCGTCCTCGGCCACCTCGGCCCGGGTCGTGATGTGCAGATCGCTGCCCTGGGCGCTGATGAGCTGCTCCGGCAACCAGTGCAGAGCGGCCCCTTGACCGACGGTCAACTCCACGTCGTAGTACGCCGGTTCCCCGCGCTGGCCCGGCAGCGCGATCGTCGCGGCGGTGGAGGTGATCCGCAGGCGGGCCTCGGCTTCCGCTGCGGCGCGCACCGCGAGCCGGTCGCCACCGAGCGGTGCGCTCATGGCGCCGACGAGCGCGACGCGCGCCTCGCCGTCCGCGCCGCGGATGCGACGTACCGCCAAAGGACCTTCGCCTTCGAGCACGGGCAGCACCGTGGCGCCGCTGCCATGGCTGCGGGCGGTGATGCGTGCGGTCGCCCGGATACCTGCGGGAACGGGGCCCGCGGGAACGGAGCCGGCGGGAGGGGCACTCGCGGCAGGTGTCGAGGCCGATGCCGGGACGCCGACGGGTGCGGGGGCGCCGTCGGGTGCCACGGCGACAGTTTCTGCCGTCATGCCGCGTTCCAAGCGGCGAGCTTCGCCCGCACCCAGTGCGCCACCTCGCCCACGCCCTGCTCCGAGCGCAACGACTGGAACACCACCGGCAGTTCGTTCCGCTGCTCCTTGGCGTCGCGCGCCATCCGCTGCAGGTCGGAGCCGACGTGCGGGGCCAGGTCCGTCTTGTTGACGACCAGGAGGTCGGCGGTGGTGACGCCGGGGCCGCCCTTGCGCGGGATGTCGTCGCCGCCCGCGACGTCGATCACGAAGATCTGAGCGTCGACGAGGCCCTTGGAGAAGGTCGCGGTGAGATTGTCGCCGCCCGACTCGACGAGGATCAGCTGCAGCGGACCGATCTCGTCCTCCAGGTCCTCCACGGCTTCGAGGTTGGCGGAGATGTCGTCGCGGATCGCGGTGTGCGGGCAGGCGCCGGTCTCGACGGCGGTGATCCGCTCGGGCGGCAGGACGGCCTCGCGGAGCAGGAAGTCGGCGTCCTCGCGGGTGTAGATGTCATTGGTCACGACGGCCAGCGAGACGGAGTCGCGCAGCGCACGGCACAAGGCCGCGACCGTGGCGGTCTTGCCGGAGCCCACGGGCCCGCCGAGTCCGATCCTGAGCGCACGGCGGGTGCCGTCGGCGCGCAGGGGTTCGGCGCTGTGGGAGTGGCGTTCGGGGAAGGTGGTCGCGTGGTCAAGGTGCACGGTGGGATTCCTCTGCGGTGATGCTCTGCGACGACTGAGGTGACGGTCGGCGGCGAAGAGGGTCGAAGGGTTGGCCATGCGGGGTCGATGGGCTGGCGATGGGAGTTGAGCGGCTGCGAGGCGAAGGGCTGGCGCTGCGGGGTCGAAGGGCCGGCGAAGGGGAGTTGAGCGGCTGCGAGGCGAAGGCCGAGGGGTTACGAGGCGAAGAGCCGTACCGGCCAGGCGCCATGGGCTTCGGCGCCGATCTCCAGAAGCGGTGCGGAGACGCGGGGCAGGGCGTCGACTCCTTCGGCGAGCGCCCGCCGGGCCGCCGCCACTGCCGCCGCCACGGTCTGATCCATCTCGGGCGCGAGCCGTGCGAGCACCGCCGTCGCCTGGAACGGGTCGAGGCTGAGCAGCCGTACGGTCGCGGTGGCAGGACCGCTGACGCTCTCGTACACCGCGCAGTACGCGGCGTCCTCGGGCCCGAGCCCCGCCGCCCGCGCCGTGAGCCCCAGCACCACCGGCTGGTGGGCGCCGCGCGGGCGCGCGGCGGCGAGCGCCGAGAGTCCGGGTGCGGGCCAAGTGGCGCGGGCGGGCCGCATGAGCTGCCGGCCCAGCTTGCGGCCCGCCGGACGCAGGGCGGCCGAGGGCGTACGGGCGTCGGCCGCATCGTCGAGGTCGAGCGGGTCCATGCCGTGGGCCGCCGCGGCGGCGAGCCCCGCCGCGACCAGGCCCGCGGTGTGCAGCCGGCCGCGGCAGAACGCCTCGAGCGTGACCGCGTCCGTGATCCGCCCGGCCTTGACCGCCTCCTCGGCTCCCCCGGAGTGGGCGTGCCCGCCCGCGGGGAAGCGCCCGTCGGCCAGGACGAGCAATGCGGCTCTGCTCATGCACGTACTCCTCGCGTTCTCATGCACGCACTCCTGGGTGTACTCATGCACGCACTCCTGGGCGTACTCATGGACGTACTCCTCGAAGGCGCGCGGCGACAGCGGTCAGAACAGGAAGTACCGCTGCGCCATGGGCAGTTCGGTGGCCGGATCGGGCTCGACCAGCTCTCCGTCGACGGTGACGGCGAAGCTGTCCGGGTCGACGCGGACATCGGGCCGGGCGTCGTTCTCGCGCATATCGGCCTTGGTGATGCCCCGGGTGGAGCCGATCGCCGTGAACCGCTTGTCCAGACCGAGGCGTTCGGGCAGCCCGTCGTCCAGCGCGGCCTGCGCCACGAAGTTGAACGAGCCCTGGCCCGGCGCCTTGCCGAGCGCCCCGAACATCGGGCGCGGGAGGACCGGCTGCGGAGTGGGAATGGAGGCGTTGGAGTCCCCCATCTGCGCGTACGCGATCTGCCCGCCCTTGATGACCAGTTGCGGCTTCACCCCGAAGAACGCCGGGTCCCACAGCACGAGGTCCGCGAGCTTCCCGCTCTCGACGGAGCCGATCTCGTGGTCGAGTCCCTGTGCCACGGCGGGGTTGATCGTGTATTTGGCGACATAGCGACGGGCCCGTCGATTGTCCGCGCGTACATCACCGGGCAGGAAGCCACGCCGTTTCTTCATCACATGCGCGGTCTGCCAGGTGCGCAGCACCACTTCGCCGATCCGGCCCATCGCCTGCGAGTCGGAGGAGATGATCGAGATCGCGCCCAGGTCGTGCAGGATGTCCTCGGCCGCGATCGTCGAGGGCCTGATCCGTGACTCCGCGAAGGCGAGGTCCTCGGGGACGGACGGGTTGAGGTGGTGGCAGACCATCAGCATGTCGAGGTGTTCCTCGACGGTGTTCACGGTGTGCGGACGGGTCGGATTGGTGGAGCTCGGCAGGACGTTGGGCTCGGAGACCACGGTGATGATGTCGGGTGCGTGCCCGCCGCCCGCGCCTTCCGTGTGGTAGGCGTGGATGGACCGCCCCGCGATCGCGGCGAGCGTATCGGCCACGAAACCGGCCTCGTTCAGCGTGTCCGTGTGGATCGCCAGCTGGGCGCCGGTCTCCTCGCACACGGACAGACAGGCGTCGATGACGGCCGGCGTCGCACCCCAGTCCTCGTGGATCTTGAACCCGAGTGCCCCGCCCCGCAGTTGGGCGTGCATGGCCTCGCGCGACATCGTGTTGCCCTTGCCGAGCAGTCCGATGTTGAGGGGCGTGGAGTCGAGCGCCTGGAACATCCGCTCCAGATGCCAGGAACCCGGTGTGATCGTGGTCGCCTTGGTGCCCTCGGCCGGTCCGGTGCCGCCGCCGACGAGGGTGGTGATGCCGCTGGCGAGCGCGGAGTCGAAGAGGGTCGGCGAGATGAAGTGGACGTGGGCGTCGATGGCGCCCGCGGTGACGATCTTGCCGTTGCCCGCGATGATCTCGGTCTCGGGGCCGATGACCAGGTCCGGGTGCACCCCGTCCATGGTGTCGGGATTGCCCGCCTTGCCGATGCCGGTGATCCGGCCGTCCCGTATACCGATATCGGCCTTGACGATGCCCCAGTGGTCGAGGATCACCGCGCCGGTGATGACGGTGTCCGGCGCGCCCTCGGCCCTCGTCACACGGGACTGGCCCATCGACTCGCGGATGACCTTGCCGCCGCCGAACACCGCCTCGTCACCGGCGCGTCCGGGCCCGCCCGCGCGGTCCTCCTCGATCTCGATCAGCAGATCGGTGTCCGCGAGGCGGATGCGGTCGCCGGTGGTGGGGCCGAAGAGATCGGCGTAGGCGGCACGTGTCAGTTCAGGCATCGAGCGCTCCCGCCGTCTCGCCGCGCAGCCCGGGCACCCGCCGCAGGCCCTTCAGGGGGATGAGTTCCACCTCGGCCGGGATGCCCGGCTCGAAGCGCACGGCGGTACCGGCGGCGATGTTGAGCCGCTTGCCGTGCGCGGCCGAACGATCGAACCGCAGACCGGGGTTGGCCTCGGCGAAGTGGTAATGGGAGCCGACCTGGACCGGACGGTCGGCGGCGTTGAGGACGGTGAGCCGGGTGACGTCGAGGCCCGCGTTCAGGGCCACGAGATCGTCGGCGTACAGGATCTCTCCGGGGATCACGGCAGGACTCCCCCGTCAGACGATCGGCTCGTGCACGGTGACCAGCTTGGTCCCGTCGGGGAAGGTCGCCTCGACCTGTACGTCGTGGAGCATCTCGGGGACGCCTTCCATGACGTCGGCCCGCGTGAGGACCTTGCGCCCCGAGTTCATCAGCTCCGGGACGGTGCGGCCGTCGCGGGCGCCCTCCAGGACATGCGAGGTGATCAGGGCAATGCTCTCCGGGTGGTTGAGCTTCACACCGCGTTCGCGACGCTTGGCCGCCACATCGGCGGCCACATGGATGAGCAGGCGTTCCTGCTCATGCGGGGTCAGTTGCACGCGTGCACCTCACAGTCCTCTTGCCTGAGCCGAGCGCTCCGGACCTTAGCCCCGTTCAACACTTTGTTGACCTGGGCTTTTCCGCTCAGCGGGAAGAGATTGCACGCTAATGCCGAAGTTTTTCCTCCGCGTTAACTGGGGTTGGGAACCTCCATACGCATCACCGCGCGCAGACCCTGTTGCATCTGCTCGACCGCCAGGTCTCCGAACAGTGCCTGCTGCGCGATGAATCCCATGGCGCAGCCCATCAGGGTGCGGGCCGCGTACTCCGGCTCGGCATCGGCAGGCATGATCCCCTGCCGCTGGTACTCCTTGACCACCGCGGTCCACCCCGCGCGCATCACCGAGACGGCCGCGAACACCCTGGCCCCGAGCGCCTCGTTGCGCGCGGTCTCGCCCCAGACCTGCAGCACGAGCTGACCGAACTCCTGCTCCGTCTCGAACCCCGTACCGGCGAAGCACTTGCGCAGGACATGCGCGAGGAGCTCGTCGGGCAGCGGTGGCGGGCTCTGCCGCGCCGCTTCGTCGAACGCGTCACGGAGCACCGCGAAGGCCTCGTCGGCGATCGCCTCGATCAGCGCGTCCTTGCCGCTGAAGTAGCGGTAGACGGCGCCGGCGGACAGCCCGACCTCCTTGAGGACGTCCTGCATGGACGTGGCGTGGAAACCGTTGCGCGCGAAGCAGCGACGCGCGCCGACCATGATCTGACGCCGTCGGGCGTCGAGGTGTTCCTGCGATACACGGGCCATGGACTCAAAGTAAAACGAACATTCCTTCTTGACAAGCGTCGGGGACGGCAGGACAGTGAGGCCAACGTAAAACGAACGATCCTTCTCTTTGAATTCGGCGCCCTCCTGAGGCGCCCCGGCACACGAGGAGCACGCCATGTCATCCGCTACACAGCCGACCGGTACGCCGCCGCCAGTTGCACAGCCGCCGGCCGCAGGCCCCCGCAAGCTCATCGCCGTGATCGTGCTCGTCCCCGTCATCGTGGCGCTCGCCCTGTGGGCGTTCGCCTGGCCGGCCTCCCGGACGGCGCCTCGCGATCTGCCGCTCGGCATCGCGGGCCCCGGCTCCGCGGTGAGCCAGGTCGAACAGCAGCTCACCCAGCGCGACGGTGCCTTCGAGATCCACCGCTACGCCGACGAGGCCGCCGCACGGGACGCGATCGAGGACCGGACCGTATACGGAGCGATCGTCGTCACCGAGCAGGGTCCGAAGCTTCTGACGGCGACCGCGGCGAGCCCGCTCGTGGCCCAGCTGCTCCAGCAGGCGGCTACGGCCGGAGCGCCCGAGGGCACCCAGATCCCGACCGACGACGTGGTCGCGGCTCCCGCCGACGATCCACGCGGCGGTGTGCTCAACGCCAGCGTGCTGCCGCTCGCCATCGCGGGCGTGGCGGCCGGCGCCCTGGTCACGGTGCTGGGCCTGCGAGGAGTACGGGCGGTGGCCGGCCTGGTCGGAGCGGCAGCCCTGGTCGGCATCGTCGCGGCGGCGCTCGCGCACAGCTGGCTCGGCGCGCTGGGCGGCGACTGGTGGACCGAGGTGGCGGTGCTCGCCCTGTCGACGCTCGCGGTGAGCTCGGTGGTGGCCGGGCTCGCGGCCCTGATCGGCCAAGCCGGTATCGGGCTCGGCGCGCTCCTGGTCGTCCTCATCGGCAACCCGTTCTCCGGTGTCGCCTCCGCGCCCGAGCTGCTGCCCCAGCCGGCCGGTGTCATCGGCCAGTTGCTGCCGCCGGGTGCGGGCGGATCACTCCTGCGGTCCGTGTCCTTCTTCGACGGCGCGGGCGCCACGGGGCCGGCGATCACGCTCGGCGTGTGGGTGCTGGTCGGGCTGACCCTTGTGCTGATCGGCGGGGCGCGCAGGCGACCGGCCGCGGTCGGCAGCGACGCTCCGCCGGAGAAGGCACCCCAGCCCGCGCCGGTCGGCTGAACCCCGGTGCCGGTCGGCGCCCCCAGCGCCCCCGAACCCGAAGCTGATCGCCCTCGCCTCCTCCTGACCATCGAGACCGATTACCCCTCAACTCCCCTTAGCCCCGCGGCCGGCTGACTCGCCCGATTCCTCTCTCCCAAGTACGGCCGTGCACCCTCGACGTAGCGGACGAGGGGGCACAGTCCTTTTGCCGGGCGAGGGTGGTTGCCCGGAGACACCGGCGGGAACGCTTGGCCGGGGCGCCTGGACCGGAGGCGCGCGGGGGAAGCCGGGGGGTCTGGCGATGCGTGGACACAGGCCGGGCGAGTGTGTGAAGCGGTTGCCCGTCGCGGCGCTGCCCGAGGGCGGGGCCGGCACCTGGAGCGTGGCCGACACCGAGCGGTGGCGGACGGCCCGGGTGCCCGTCATCTTCACGCCCGTCGCGGGGAGTTGGGGCGCGGCGGTCGCGGTGGTGGTGTCGTACGTACTGACGTCGGCGTTCTCGTCCTCGTCCGTCGCCTGGCACGGTGGCGCGGGCGTCGGAACGGAATGGCTGCGCTATCCCGGAGCCGTACTCCTGGCAGCCCTACCTCTCTGGTACAGGTATCTGCCGGTCCCGGCCGGGGTCGCCGGTGCGGTCGTCGCGGTGGACGCGGGATTCTCGGTCGCCGCGGCGGACAGCGGTACCGAGCGGGCCGGGCATGTGCTCGTACTCACCGTCTGCGCCTGGGCGTTGACCGGCGCCTGTCTGCGGCTGCGGGCCCGCCGCGGGTCTCCTGATCGAAGCACTGGTCGAGGACCTGTCCGGGGACGCCTATGACGCGGTGGGCCAGCAGACCGTCGCCCTGCTGTTCCTTCTCCTCGGCAGCACCCTGTACGGACGGGGCGTGACCACATACCTGGCCGCACGCCGCCTGTACGAGGAGGAAGGGCACCCCGCCCTGCGCGTGGGCATCCGTATCACTCCCGACGGCCGTCACTGGATCCACCACGACCCCCGCACCCCCGCCGGACAACCACTGATCTCGTACGTCCCCGGCGAACGGGACACCTGCCGGGCCGCGCAACTGCTCGGCAGCAGCTCCTCCTACGGTCTCGGCGACGGACACCACAGCATCGACCCGTCCACCGAGCCGTTCGAGGCAGTCCTTTACGGACCTGTGCACGAGGGTGCCGAGATCGTCATCGCGTACGCCACCCTCGCCTACTACGCCCGTCAGGACACGGGCCAGATGAGCTTGAACGTCACCGCAGCCGCCCTGCTCCCGCACCGCCGCCACGGCCTGGGGCCGGGGCAGCCGGGCGACGGCACGGCGCACGAACGCGCGCGACGCGAGAAGGGCCGCGAGGACGCCGCCCGGTCCGACCGCATCCGGGAGGACCTGGCCCGGTCCCGGGCGCAGCGCGCGAGCCGAGCGAAGCAGGCCGGCGCCGGAACGGCCGGCGGGTCCACCGCCGCCGGTGGCGAGGGCTGCGGCAGCGGGGCGGTGACAGCTGCGGCAGCAGCTGTGGTGGCTGCGGTGGATGTGGCGGGTGAACCGCTAAGAAGCCCCATGCCCCCGGTGTTCGGCGGCGATCCCGAACCGCTGCTGCTCCGCCGCGGTCGACGGTGCCGCGGACGCGACGCGTGACACCGAGCTGACCACCGGCTCCTCCTCGGACGCCGACAGCGCCTCCAGCTTCGCCAGATCCTCGGCGGAGACCAGGGCGACGAGCGGCTTGCCGTGCCGGGTGACGACGACGCGCTCGCCCCCGTACACCACACGGTTGATGAGGTCGGCGAGCTCTGCCCGGGCTTGCGTCACCGGAATCTCGTAGGCCATGACCCCATTCTAACGTCACGTACGTCCTGTACATTTTTTACAGAACGGCGTGAGGGTGGCCCTCCCGCGCCGACCTCATGAGCGGAGGCATGCCATGCACCGGAAGAGTCCGACAGCCCGCTACGTACTGCCGGAGTTCACCGAGCGGACCAGTCAGGGGGTGCGCACCCAGGACCCCTACGCGAAGCTGCTCGAGGAGCGGATCGTCTTTCTCGGGACGGCGGTCGACGACACCTCGGCCAACGATGTGATGGCGCAGTTCATGTATCTGGAGCACGCGGCGCCCGACCGGGGCATCTCGCTGTACATCAACTCCCCAGGGGGCTCGTTCAGCGCGATGAGTGCCGTCTACGACACGATCCGCTTCGTCTCCTGTGACGTGGAGACCGTGTGTCTGGGGCAGGCCGTGTCGTCAGCGGCCGTGCTGCTCGCGGCCGGTACGCCGGGCAAACGGGCGGCGCTGCCCGGGGCGCGGGTGCTGTTGCGGCAGCCCCGGTTCACCGAGCCCGTCGAGGGGCAGACCAGTGATCTGGCCATCCAGGCGGATGAACTCCTGCGCACGCGAGCCCTGTTCGAGGAGATGCTCGCGCGGCACACCGGGCGGCCCCGTGAGGAGGTGTCCGCCGACATCGAGCGGGACAAGGTCCTCGACGCGCCCGAGGCGCTCGCCTACGGGCTGGTCGACCGGATCGTGCCGAGCCGTAAGCCCCTTGCCGCCGAAGGCAGGTGAGGCTTCGATGTGGCCGCCCGAGCCGCCGCCACTGCCCGCGTTGACGCGCGCCGAGGGCGAGTTGATCGACCGCTATCTGGAAGTCGTCGATCTGCTCGGCCGGATCAACCCCGCGCGCGGGCGCGACACCTACAGCGGTCTGCGCGCCGCCCAGGCACTGGTCGCGAAGGCGGTGCAGTTGCGCGAGGCGCTGGACGCGATGCATCGCCGGGGTGAGAACGAGGTGCATGCGAAGACCCTCGCGCGGGCGCTGCGCACGCTCGACGGTGAGCGGCGCAGTCAACGGGTCTCGGTGCCGCCCGCCTCCGTGAGCTGAGGAGGCTCCTGCTTCCGTGAGTTGAGGAATGTCTGCTCGCGGGGATTGAGAGGCGTCTGCGGGCGCCATCTGCTAGGCCGATCGCGCTCCCCCTGATGGCGTAATCAGGTCGACGCCACATGTATGAGAAATGTTGCGCCAGACCTGTACGCGCGAGGCGGAATGATTCATTCCGCCGCTGGTACGAGCGTCGTCGGGGCGCCGATCTCTGCGCGTAACCGACCCTTGTCCACCCGAACAGGTCAGCCGTGAGGAGCCTCACAAACGGCCGTTTCTACTCGGAAATCGACCGTGCGGTGCGTGAAGATCCCTTCCGACGACAAGCCCCCGCCGCAGCGGCGGGGCGGTCCGGGTGGACGCTGAGTCCTGCCGCCGCCCGGATGCCAGGTCGACATCGGTGGTTCGGCAGGAGTGGAGGACCCAGGCAGTACGGGGTTTCGGGACCTGTCGCCACGACAGGATCCGGCCCCTTGGGGTGAAGTCGCCCGACCGGCGCGGCAGTCGAGCCGTGACGGAAAGGCGGCCGGGCATCTTCGTTGGCCCGAATCCGACAGGTCATCCTTCACAGGCGGCTGACGAAGGGTTGCGCATGACTGCGCGTCATCGTGTTCCGTCTCTGATCACGCGGGCCGGGAGCGCTTCGGCGCTCACGCTCGCGGTTGTCGGCGGCACCGTTCTCGTACCAGGAGCAGCAAGCGAGTCCGAGGCCGCGACAGTGGCCACCAAGGCCGTACAGATCGCCGCGTCGAAGAAGGGGTCGCCGTACAAGTACGGAGCCACAGGACCGCGCCGCTTCGACTGCTCCGGGCTGACGCTCTACTCCTACAAGCGCGCGGGCAAGAAGCTGCCGCGTACGGCAGCGGCCCAGTACAACAAGACCCGGCACATCAGGGCGAGCCAGCGCTCCTACGGCGATCTGGTCTTCTTCCACTCGGGCCGGAATGTGTACCACGTCGGCATATACGCCGGAAAGGGCCGCATCTGGCACTCCCCGAAGCCCGGTTCGAAGGTGCGCCTGGAGAAGATCTGGACCAGGAGCGTGTGGTACGGGCGAGTGCGCTGAACAGCCGCCCCGCCTGGCCGCGTTGATGAAGCGAGGTCTGCCTCCCGTCTCGGGGAGGCAGACCGTCAGGCGGCCAACGGCGCGATGAGCAGCCCGAGTCCGAGTGCCGTCAGGGCGATCCCGGTGGCGGCCTCGACGGCGCGCGCGGCCCGTGGCCGGCGCAGGAGCCGGCCGAGACGGTCGACGAGCAGCGCGACCAGCGGGAACCAGAGCAGCGCCAGGGCCACCACGATCGTCGCGAGCAGCAGGGTGCGCGGCAGCGCGGAGCCCTGGTCGGGGACGAACTGCGGCAGGATGCTCAGGAAGGTGATCGACGCCTTCGGGTTGAGGGCGTTGGTGAGGAACCCCTGACGCAGGGCCGCCGCGGCGGTGAGCCCGGGAGACGTGACCGTCTCGCCCGGGGAGTCGGTACGGGGGCGGCGCAGCGAGTTCAGCGCCTGGATGCCCAGGTAGAGCACATAGGCGGCGCCGACCAGCTGCAGGGCGCGGAAGAGCGTCGGCAGGGTCGCGAGGACCGCCGCGACACCCGCCACCGCGAGCACCGTGTGCAGCAGCAGCCCTGCGGCGATTCCGAAGGCGCAGGCGAGCCCGGCTCTGCGGGAGGCGAGAGCGCCGCGTACGACCACGGCGAAGTCCGCTCCGGGCAGGGCGACCAGGCCCGCGGCGAGCAGCGTGAAGGCGAGCAGCGTGGCATCCATGACGTTCAGCCTGCCGCTGTTCAGCCTTCAGCAGGTACTTGCAATCTTGAAGGTCTGCCTTAAGCACTGCTTTAGGCTGGCCTCATGTACGACCCCACCCGCCTGGCCGCCCTCGTCGCCGTATCGGAGGCAGGGTCCATCACCCGGGCCGCTCAGCGCCTGGGCTACACCGCGCCCGCGCTCTCCCAGCAGCTCGCCAAACTGGAACGGGAGGCGGGCGCCACACTGCTCGTACGGCATCACCGCGGAGCACGTCTGACGGCCGCCGGTGAGCTCCTGGTCGCGCGGGCGCGACGGGTCCTGGACGAACTGGACCGGGCGCGGCTCGAACTGGCGCAGCTGTCCGGCCTGTCCGGCGGACGACTGCGGATCGGGACCTTTCCCACGGCGGGGATCCATCTGCTGCCGCCTGCGCTCAGTGCGTTCCGGCGGGCGCATCCCGATGTGGAGCTGGCCGTCGCGCAGTACGAACCCCCTGCCGGGGTGGCGGCGGTGGCGGACGGCGAGGTGGACCTGGCTCTGACCCACACCTATGAGCCGGCCGATGCGGAGCCGCTGCCGCGTTCCGTACGGGCGGAGGTGCTGCTCGTCGAGGAGCTGGTCCTCGTCACCGCGCCGGGGCATGTGCTCGCGGCCGGCGCGGACCGGCTGCCGCTCGCCGAGCTCACCGGGCAGCCGCTGATCTCCATGGCGCCGGACCACCCCAGGCGGCGTGGCGTGGAGGCGGCGCTCGCGGCGGCCGGGGCGGTGCCCTCAGTGGTGATGGAGACTCCGGAGTACGCCGTCGTCTGTGCCCTGGCCAGTGCGGGGCTCGGGGTGGCGGTCGTGCCGGAGATGGTGGCGCGGATGGCATCGACTCCCGTGGGTGTACGGCGACTTGAACCCTCGACGCTCAGGCGGACCATCTCGGTGGTGTACCGCGCGGAGGAGACGGACGCGGCCGCGGGCACGCTTCGGGCGCTGCTGCGCGGGGCGTTCGGGCGGACCGGGGCGGGGTGAGTCGAGGGCAGGGCGGGTTCGCCGGACATCCTCGGTGAACGTCGAGAGTGATCCTGACGTCGAGGGCGGGGGTGGGGCCGGGGTGGGGTCGGGGCCGGGACCGGGGTGGGGTCGGGGCCGGGACCGGGGTGGGGTCGGGGCCGGGACCGGGGTGGGGTCGGGGCCGGGGTGGGGCAGGAACACTCGCGCGCGTCGTCGCGCGCGGCGGACGGCTCGCTCGCGCGGTCCCGCCGAGTCGCCCCATCACCCGCACTGGTCGATGCTCGACATGCCTGTCACCGGCGAGGCCGTGGAGAAGAGCCGCAGCGCACGCGACGGTGAGCCCGGGCAGCACCGCCTCCGTTGCGGAGCGCTAGCGCTGGTCGTGCGAGGAAAGAGGAGCGCGTGTTGACCGAGACGATGGGGGCCGTCCTGCCGGCCGCGTTGGCGGTCGCGCTCAGTCCGTTCCCGTTGATCGGCATCGTCCTGATCCTGTCCGGCACGCAGGGCCGCCGCAACGGGCTGCTGTTCGCGGTGGGATGGGTGAGCGGCCTGGCCGTCGTGTCGACGCTCGTCACGGTGCTCTTCGGCGGAGCCGACGACCCCGACAGCACCTCGTCGGCGATCGCGGACTGGGGACGGGTCCTGGCCGGCGCGACCCTCGTCGTCCTGGGGGCACGCAAGTGGTGGAGGCGCCCACGTGCCGCAGACGAAGCCGAGCCGCCGCGCTGGATGGCCTCACTCGGCGAGGCCACGGCCGCGCGGGCGTTGGTGCTGGGCGCGTTGCTGTCAGGCGCCAACCCCAAGAACCTTGTCCTTGCGGCGTCCGCCGCCGCAGCGATCGCCGAAGCCCGCGTTCATGACGCCGGCCTGGCCGCGGCCATCGGCGTGTTCGTGCTCACCCCTTCCTGCACCGTGCTCGGCGCGGTCGTCATCGATCTCGTCGGCGGACAGCGCGCCGCTTCGTTCCTGGACGGCCTCAGACAGTTCATGGTCACCAACAGCATCGTGATCACGGTGATCGTGATGCTCCTCTTGGGCGCGAGCGTCCTGGGCGACGGACTGTCCGCCCTGGCCCGCTGAATCCCCCTCTGCTTGCTGACCGGTCTGCTCCGGCCTCTGCTTGCTGACCGATCCACTCCGGCCTCTGCATGCTGACCGATCCGCTCCGGGTCGGTCAGCGGGAAGCAACAGCTCGCATCAGGCGAACGCTCCGCCCGTCGGGGCGGAGCGCGGCTTCGCTCGCGTGGCTTCGGCGTCACCGACGGGCCTGGGCACCACCGCTGGCGCGGGTCAGGACCCGTGCGCCGAAGGCCATGGCGACGAGACCCAGCGGGACGGCCAGGACCGCGCCGACCTGCCCGTTGCCCGTACCGGGGCCGCCGTCGGAGGTGGCCAGGTGCAGCACGGCGAGGAACGTTCCGGCCAGCCCCACGGCGATCGCGGAGACGGCAGCGGTCCGTACGGTGCCGAAGCGGATGCGGCCGCCGAAGCGGGACAGGGCCAGCCAGCCGAGTACCACGCCCAACAGGCCCACTCCGAGGGCCAGGTTGGCGCCGGTGCGGCCGTCACCGATGACTCCGCCGTCGGCCGCCGCGATCAGGGTCTGCGTTGCGTTCATGACTCCTCCTTCGTCTCCGGCTCGACCGCCGGGGTGGTGTGATTCGAGAGTCCCGCCAGGACCGCTCCCGGTCGTCCCGCAGACGCGGACACTTCGCGCTGCTGCCTGCGGTGCATCCGGCTACCGCGCATGTGGCAGATCCGCCGGGGATACCGCGTCCGTGGTAGCCGTCCGCTCCTTCACGGGCACGACTCGGCAGCGGGGCGCGCCGGGCTAGGGTGCGCGCATGGACACTGGACGTCTGCGTGTCCCGCCGGGTGCCAGGGACTGGCTGGTCGCCGTCGCCGTGGCGGCCCTCCTGGTGGGGACGGCCCTGGCAGGCCCCGCCCCCGAGGCAGGCGCGGGGCTCCTCGGCTACGCGCTGCTCGCGGCCGGCGGCCTCGCACTGGTCGCGCGTCGGCGGGCGCCGCTCGTGACGCTGGCCGTCACCGGGCTGTGCGCGGTCGGCTATCAGGCCGCCGGGTTCGACGTCCTGTCCGTCGCCTATCTCGTCGCCGTGTACTGCGCGGTGCGGGCCGGCCACCACCTCGTCACGGTCATCGGGTCGGTCTCACTGATCCTCGTCCTTCATCTGTCGGCTCTCGCCTTCCACGACGGACCCGCGCGTGAGGCGCTCGCCCGGGCCCGCGGCACGCTCGAGGCGGCCTGGCTGATCGCCGCGTTCGCCGCGGGTGAGGCGCTGCGGCAGGCGGAGCGGCGTGCCGAGGAGGCGGAGCGCGGCCGTGAGGAGGCCGCGCAGCGGCGTGCGGACGAGGAACGGCTGCATATCGCGCGGGAGTTGCACGACTCGCTCACCCATCAGATCTCGATCATCAAGATCCAGTCCGAGGTCGCCGTGCATGTGGCGCGCCGTCGCGGCGAGGACGTCTCCGAGGCGCTCCTCGCGATCCAGGAGGCGGGCCGCGAGGCGACCCGGGAGCTGCGCGCCACCTTGGAGGCGCTGCGCGACGACGACACCGCTCCGCCCCGGGGCATCGACCACATCGAGGAGTTGGTGGAACGGACCTGCCGCGGCGGTCTCGAGGTGACGCTGACGGTCGAGGGACAGCGCGGCGACCTGCCCGCCGCGGTCGGCCGGACCGCCTATCGGATCGTGCAGGAGGCGCTGACCAACGTCGTCCGGCACGCCTCCGCCTCCACCGCCACCGTCCGTATCGACCACCGTCCCGGCACCCTGCTCGTCCAGGTCGACGACGACGGCAAGGCGAACCCCGACACACCCCCCGAGCCCGGCCTCGGACTTCTCGGAATGCGCGAACGCATCACCGCGCTCGGCGGCCGGCTGCGGGCCGAGCCGCGCGAGGGGCGCGGTTTCACCGTCCAGGCCGAACTCCCCGTGGAGCGTGCGTGATGAGCTCGATCCGAGTGCTGCTCGTCGACGACCAGCCGCTGATCCGCAGCGGTTTCCGCGCGCTGCTCGCGCTCGAGGACGATATCGAGGTGGTGGCCGAGGCCTCCGACGGCCAGGAAGGCCTGGAGCTCGTACGGCGGCATCTGCCCGATGTCGTGCTGATCGACATCCAGATGCCGGTGGTCGACGGGATCGAGGCCACCCGGCGGATCGCCGCGGATCCGGCGCTCGCCGCGGTGCACGTGGTGATCCTGACCAACTACGGCATGGACGAGTACGTGCTCGACGGACTGCGTGCGGGTGCCGCGGGGTTCCTGGTCAAGGACATCCTGCCGGAGGACCTGCTGCATTCGGTACGGGTGGCGGCCCGCGGTGACGCGCTGCTCGCGCCCACCATCACCCGCAAGCTGATCCAACGCTTCGTCACCCAGCCGCTGCCCGCGGCGGCCGGTGGCGGCCTCGATGAGCTGACCGGCCGTGAACGGGAGGCGGTCGCGCTGGCCGCGCAGGGGCTTTCCAACGACGAGATCGCCGACCACATGGTGATCAGCCCGCTGACCGCGAAGACGCATATCAACCGGGCCATGACCAAGCTCCATGCCCGGGACCGCGCCCAACTCGTGGTCCTCGCCTACGAGTCCGGCCTGGTCACTCCCCGTACGCCCTGACGGGGAGAGCCGTTCAGCTCTGCACCGGGACGGTCCACGGCAGCTCGATCCACACCGTCTTGCCGCCCTCCGCCGTCGCGTTGACCGACAGGCGTCCGCCGCACTCGGCCGTGAGCCAGCGGATGATGACCATGCCCCGCCCGTTGTCCTGCTGGACCGCGGCGGGCAGCCGCTTGGGGAAGCGGGGGTGGCTGTCGGTCACCCCGATGCGCAGCTGCTCGTCGCGTTCCAGCTCCACGTCCACCGTGAAGGTGGGCGACTGGCCGAAGGTGTGCTGGACGGCGTTGGTGGCCAGTTCGGAGACGATCAGGCGGACTGTGTCGGCCACTTCGGCGTCACCCGGCAGCCCCCACTCCGAGAGCACATGGAGCACATAGTTCCGCGCCGCGGACACCGAGGCGGGGTCGCTCGGCAGCGTGACGGATGCTTCCTGGTGATCTGCCATGGCGACGTTGTCCCTTTCCCACCGGGGCCGAACTCCCGGCGCAAGACTGGCCGGAATGAACGAATCACCTGAATCACGGAGAGCCCCGGACTGATGCTTCGCGCCAGACTGCCACTACCAAAGCGCCAACGCGTGCCGATCCCCCAAGATATGCATATATCTGTCGCTCGAAGCGGTGAACTCTGCTACGGAAGAACGTATTTGGGAGCGAGACTGACCCATCGACCTCAGGGCTCCGTCGTACGCGACGGTGCACCCTCGTCGCCGACCGGAAGGAGCCGGGGATGAAGTACGGGCCGGCAGTGCGGCGCCGCAAACTAGGTGCCGAGTTACGTGCGCTGCGCGACCGTGCGGGACTCACCAGCGGTGAGGTGGCGCAGCTCGTCGGCTGGCATCAGTCCAAGGTGAGCCGGATAGAGACCGGCGCCAGCAATGCCAAGCCGGCGGACGTGGGTGTGCTGCTCGACACCTATGACGTACGGGATCCCCAACTGCGGGCGCTGTTCGAGGCGTTGGCGGGTGCGGACGGCGAGGGAGCCGCGCGCCACCAGTGGTGGCATGCGTACAAGGGCCTGCTGCCGCCCGAGTACCGCGATTTCATCTCGCTCGAGTCGCAGGCCTGCCGGGTGCGCACGTTGGAGACCGCCGTCGTGCCCGGGCTCCTCCAGACGCCCGAGTACGCCCGCGCGGTGACCCGGGCCGCGCTCGACGGGCTGCCGGAGGGGCAGGTCGACGAGCTGGTGCAGGTGCGCCTCGCGCGCCAGGACGTACTGCGCGGCGAGCCGCCGCTGGAGCTGAGCGCCGTGATCGACGAGGCCGTGCTGCGCAGGCCGGTGGGCGGATATGGCGTCATGGGGCGCCAGTTGCGGCGGCTGGCGGAAGTGGCACAGCTGCCCCATGTGTCACTCCAGGTGCTCCCCTTCGCCGCGGGTGGCCACGTCGGCCTCACCGGACCCTTTCTGATTTTTTCCTTCCCGAACATTGCTGATCTGGATGTGGTTGTTCTCGACCATTTGACGAGTAGCCTCTATCTGGAGCGGAAAGAAGACCTGAAGGCCTACACCGAAGCCTTCAACTCCCTTCAGGAACAGGCCCTTTCGACCGAGGACAGCCTGGAATACCTCACCGGGATCGGTGAGGGCACGTAAGGAGGCACGATGACTGCACTGCCTCGGAACGTTCTCTCCAGTACCGCCCTGAACAGAGTCGAGCACCAAGTCCGGTGGCGGCGCAGCAGCCGCAGCACCGGGATGAACAACTGCGTGGAGACAGCGCCGCTCCGTACGGGCTCGCTGTCGGGTCTGCTGGCCGTCCGTGATTCCAAGGACACGGCAGGACCCGCGTTGCTCTTCGCACCCGCCGCCTGGAACGCCTTCCTCGACGCCGTCCGAGGCGAGGAGTTCTAAGGCAGGGGACAACTGAACAGCATCACGGCGCGGTACGGACGATCGTCCGTACCGCGTCTGTGATCCGGGCGTCGGTGAGGTCGGCGCGGGCGGTGAGCCGGAGCCGCGAGATCCCGTCAGGGACCGACGGCGGCCGGAAGCAGCCGACGACGAGACCCTCGGCCCGGCAGTCGGCCGCCCAGGCGACGGCCTCGTCCGGCGAAGGGGCACGTACGGAGACCACCGCCGCGTCGGGACGTACGGCCTCGAGGCCCGCCCGCGTGAGTCCCGCGTGCAGCGCGGTGGCGACCACGCGGGCGCGCGCCGCCCGTGCGGGCTCTCGACGCAGCAGCCGCAGCGCCGCGAGAGCGCCGCCGGCGGCGGCCGGCGCGGGGGCCGTGGCGGAGATGAAGGGGCGGGGGGGGGTCCACCGGGGCCCGCTGGCCCTGGCCGGTCCGAGTACGGCGCCGCCCTGGCTGCCCAGCGACTTCGACAGGGTCACCGTGGCCACCACATCCGGCGCGCCCGCGAGCCCCGCCGCGTACGCGGCTCCTTGGCCTCCGTCACCCAGCACCCCGAGCCCGTGCGCGTCGTCGAGGAGCAGTCCGGCGCCCGACCCCCGGCATACGGCTGCCAGTTCGGCCAGCGGGGCCCGGTCGCCGTCGACCGAGAAGACCGAGTCGGTGACCGCCAGGGCAGGTCCGTGATGGGTGCCCAGTGCCTTGCGTACCGCTTCGGGGTCGTTGTGCGCGGCGACGGCGGTGGTGCCGCGGGCGAGCCGGCAGCCGTCGATCAGGGAGGCGTGGTTGCCGGCGTCCGAGACGATCAACGTGCCGTGCGGGGCGAGCGCGGTGACGGCGGCGAGGTTGGCCGCGTACCCGGAGGACAGCACGAGAGCTGCCTCGAAGCCGCAGAACTCGGCGAGTTCGCGCTCCAGTTCCGCGTGCAGTTCGGTCGAGCCCGTCACGAGCCGGGAACCCGTGGCGCCCGCTCCCCAGGTACGGGCGGCGGCCGCCGCGCCCTCGACGATCTCGGGGTGGCGGGTCAGACCCAGGTAGTCGTTGCTCGCGAGGTCGAGCAGCGGGGAGTCGGCGGGGCGCGGGCGCAGAGTACGGACGAGTCCGGCGGCCCGGCGCACCTCGGCCTGCTCGTCGAGCCGGGCGAAGGGGTCACCGTGCGGGTGCGCTGGCGTGTCCATCCGGCCGTCCTCGGGTGCTCGGGAGCGTGCTTGCCGGGTGCTCGGCGCGGTGCGCCGCGGGTGCCCGGCGAAGTGCCGCTCGTCTTTGTCGGCAGTCCACAGACACTAGCCGCACTCCCCCGAGGTCAGCGTGTGGCAATACCCACACCTGGGAGGGCCACTGTTGTGCGGTTCCTACTTGGCCGGGGGCGGGCGCGTAAGCGAGGATCTGCACTCATGGACCTGCTGAACACGCTCGTGGACAAGGGGCTTCGGCGCGAGCTGCCGACCCGCGAAGAGGCACTCGCCGTGCTCGCCACCTCCGATGACGACCTGCTCGATGTGGTCGCCGCCGCGGGCAAGGTGCGCCGTCAGTGGTTCGGGCGCCGGGTGAAGCTCAACTACCTCGTCAATCTGAAGTCCGGTCTGTGCCCCGAGGACTGCTCGTACTGTTCGCAGCGGCTCGGCTCCAAGGCCGAGATCCTCAAGTACACCTGGCTGAAGCCGGAGGACGCCTCCAAGGCCGCCGCGGCCGGGGTCGCGGGCGGCGCCAAGCGGGTCTGTCTGGTGGCGAGCGGGCGCGGTCCCACGGACCGCGACGTGGA
Organism: Streptomyces sp. N35; assembly: GCF_016464295.1. Taxonomy (NCBI): domain Bacteria; kingdom Bacillati; phylum Actinomycetota; class Actinomycetes; order Kitasatosporales; family Streptomycetaceae; genus Streptomyces; species Streptomyces sp. N35. Next base: position 97,982 of record NZ_JAEIMH010000006.1, read on the forward strand.
CCGGGTGTCCAAGACCATCGAGGCCATCAAGGAGCAGAACGAGGGCGTCGAGGTCTGCGCCTGTCTCGGCCTGCTCTCCGCAGGTCAGGCCGACCGGCTGCGCGACGCCGGCGCGGACGCGTACAACCACAACCTCAACACGTCCGAGGGCACGTACGGCGAGATCACCACGACCCACACGTACGCGGACCGGGTGGACACCGTGCAGCAGGCGCAGGCCGCGGGCCTGTCGGCCTGCTCGGGTCTGATCGCGGGCATGGGCGAGAGCGACGAGGACCTGGTCGACGTGGTCTTCGCGCTGCGCGAGCTCGACCCCGACTCGGTGCCGGTGAACTTCCTGATCCCCTTCGAGGGCACCCCGCTCGCCAAGGAGTGGAACCTCACGCCGCAGCGCGCGCTGCGGATCCTCGCGATGGTGCGGTTCGTCTGCCCGGACGTCGAGGTGCGGCTCGCGGGCGGCCGCGAGGTCCATCTGCGCACCATGCAGCCGCTGGCCCTGCACCTGGTCAACTCCATCTTCCTGGGCGACTACTTGACCAGCGAGGGCCAGGCCGGGCAGGCCGACCTGGACATGATCGCGGACGCCGGCTTCGAGGTGGAGGGCGCGGGGACGACGACGCTGCCCGAGCACCGGGCCGATGTGGTGGCAGGGTGCGGGTCGCATGACTCGTCGGGGTGCGGGTCGCATGACTCGTCGGGCCCCGGGTCCCACGAGTCCGCCGGCTGCGGTTCTCACGGTGGCGGCTGCGGCCCCTGCGGATCCTCCGCACCCGAATCCGAGCCCGAGACCCCCGCCGTCCCCGAAGCGCGTACGGACCTGGTGTCGGTGCGCCGCCGCGGCGCCGGAACGGATCTTGCGCCCAATGCCTGACCTGTCCGGATTGTCACAGGCGGAGCTCCTCGACCTCGACCGCCGGCACGTCTGGCACCCCTACGGTCCGATGCCCGGCCGCCAGGAACCCCTGGTCGTCGAGTCCGCGAACGGGGTGCGCCTGAAGCTCGCGGGCGGCGAGGAACTGGTCGACGGGATGTCGTCCTGGTGGTCGGCCATCCACGGCTACAACCACCCGGTGCTCAACGAGGCCGCGCGCGGCCAGCTCGACCGCATGAGCCATGTGATGTTCGGCGGTCTCACCCACGAGCCCGCCGTACGCCTGAGCAAGCTGCTCGTCGACATCACGCCCGAGGGGCTCGAGCATGTCTTCCTCGCCGACTCGGGTTCGGTGTCGGTCGAGGTCGCGCAGAAGATGTGTCTGCAGTACTGGCGCTCGCTCGGCCGGCCCGAGAAGCAGCGCCTGATCACCTGGCGCGGCGGCTATCACGGGGACACCTGGCATCCGATGTCGGTGTGCGACCCCGACGGCGGGATGCACGAGCTGTGGTCGGGCGCGCTGCCCCGTCAGGTGTTCGCGCCCGCTCCCCCGGCCGAGTTCGACGAGGCGTACGCCCAGGTGCTGCGCGACACGGTCGCCGAGCACGCGAGCGAGACGGCTGCGGTGATCGTGGAGCCGGTGGTGCAGGGCGCGGGCGGGATGCGCTTCCACTCCCCCACGTATCTGCGGGTGCTGCGCGAGGCCTGCGACGCGCACGACGTGCTGCTCGTGTTCGACGAGATCGCCACCGGCTTCGGGCGTACGGGCGAGCTGTTCGCGGCCTCTCACGCGGGTGTCACACCGGATGTGCTGTGTGTGGGCAAGGCACTGACCGGCGGGTATCTCACAATGGCCGCGACGCTCTGCACGGCGCGCGTCGCCGAGGGCATCTCGCGCGGCGAGGTGCCGGTCCTTGCGCACGGCCCGACCTTCATGGGCAATCCGCTGGCCGCGTCGGTGGCCTGCGCCTCGATCGAGCTGCTGCTCGGCCAGGACTGGCGGGCCGAGATCAAGCGGATCGAGTACGGGCTGCGCGAGGGCCTCGCTCCGGCGGCCGGGCTGCCCGGTGTGGTGGACGTGCGGGTGCTCGGCGCGATCGGTGTCGTACAGCTGGATCATGACGTGGACATGGGAGCGGCGACACGGGCGGCGGTCCGTGCAGGGGTGTGGCTGCGGCCGTTCCGCGACCTGATCTACACGATGCCGCCGTACGTCACCGGCGATACGGACATCGCCAGGATCTGCCGCGCGGTGGTCGCGGCGGCGCGGGAGGGCTGAGATGCCGGTTCTGATCGTCACGGGCACCGGAACGGAGATCGGCAAGACCGTCACCACGGCGGCGCTCGCCGCGGTGGCCCTCGCCGCCGGACGTTCCGTGGCTGTGCTCAAGCCCGCGCAGACCGGGGTCACGCCCGGCGAGGCGGGCGATGTCGCCGAGGTGGCGCGGCTGGCCGGTCCGGTCACCGGCCTCGAACTCGCCCGTTACCCCGAGCCGTTGGCGCCCGCGACCGCGGCCCGACGCGCGGGCATGGCTCCGGTGACGCCCGGCGAGGTGGCCGAGGCCGCGGCGAAACTGGCCGCCGCACACGACCTCGTCCTGGTCGAGGGCGCCGGCGGTCTGCTCGTCCGCTTCGACGACGCGGGCAGCACCCTCGCCGACGCGGCCCGGCTCCTCGACGCCCCCGTCCTGGTGGTCGCCCCTGCCGGGCTCGGCACCCTCAACTCGACGGCCCTGACCGGCGAGGCGCTGCGGGCACGCGGTCTGACCCAGGAGGGCGTGGTGGTCGGCAGCATGCCGGACGCGCCCGGACTCGCGGAGCGCTGCAATCTGACCGATCTGCCGGTGGTCGCCGAGGCGCCGCTGCTCGGCGCGGTGCCGGAGGGCGCGGGTGCGCTCGCACCGTCCGTGTTCCGTGCGCGCGCGGCGTCCTGGCTCGCGCCGCGTCTGGGCGGGGTGCGCGAGGGCTGAACCTCTAGTCTTGCGTCCATGCGCGCACGTATCGAGGAAATCGTCTTCGACTGCAACAACCCCGCCCAACTGGTCCGCTTCTGGGCCGCGTTGCTCGACGCGGAGCCCGTGGACCGCTCACCGGACTGGTCGTACATCGATGTGCCCGGGTTCATCCGGATCGCCTTCCAGGGCGTGCCCGAGAAGAAGACGGTGAAGAACCGCCTGCACCTCGATGCCAACGCGGGCGACCTCACCACCGCGACCGCCGAGGCGGAAGCCCTCGGAGCGCGCCGCGTCGGCGACGTGGTGACGGACGAGTACGGGGCCTTCCAGGTGCTCGAGGATCCGGAGGGCAACGAGTTCTGCTTCGTGAGCGGCTAGCGGCTAGCGGCTAGCCGCTGGCGGGCTGTCTCCTCGTACGGGCGGAATCTCGTACGGACGGAAACTCGCAGGGCCGGAACCCCGTAGGGGCGGAATCCGCGTTCGCGGGGGGAGAATCGTTCCAACGCACCAGTCTGCCGAGGAGACAAGATGCCGTCACGCTCCGGACAAGTGCCCAAGGACGCGGTCCACCACCCGATCTTCGCCCGCTTCTACGAGAAGCAGAGCGTCGCAGCCGAGAAACTCATCGCGGCCCACCGCAAGGAACTCCTGGCCGGCCTCTCCGGCCGGGTCATCGAGATCGGTGCGGGCAACGGGCTGAACTTCGCCCACTACCCCTCGGCCGTGTCCGAGGTCGTGGCGATCGAACCGGAGCGCCATCTGCGGCAGTTGGCGGCCACGGCGGCGCTGCGGGCCGAGGTGCCGGTGGATGTGGTGCCGGGGGCCGCGGAGGCGCTGCCGGTCAAGAGCGAGGCGTTCGACGCGGCGGTCTTCTCGCTCGTCCTGTGCAGCGTGCGGGATGTGCCGCGCGCCCTCGCGGAAGCGCGCCGAGTGCTGCGTCCTGGCGGTGAGCTGCGCTTCTTCGAGCACGGGCGGGCGCCCAAGAGCCGGGCGATGGTCGGGTTCCAGCGGGGCCTCGACGCGACGCTGTGGCCGCGCCTGTTCGGCGGGTGCCATGTGGCGCGCGAGCCGGTCGCGTCGGTCCGGGACGCGGGGTTCGAGATCGCCGCGTCCCGTGACTTCCTGATTCCGCCCTCCAGGCTGCGGCTGCCGACCTCGTACTGCGTGATCGGCACCGCGCGCAGGAGCGACTGAGACGGCTCGCGGGAGACGACCGCCTACCGCGGCGCCCAGTGCGGGTCACGCCCGGTGAGGGCGAGCAGGGCGTCGAGCGGGGAGACGTGCTCCGCCACGTCGACAGGCGCGCCGAAGACGCCCATCTGCCGTCCGCCGGGGGCCAGTTCGGCGAAGGCGGGCGCGACGTCGGCCACCGTGTCGGGGTCGGGCACGTATGTCTGGCCGGTGGCCTGCGCCAAGTCCCAGGCGTGCACCACGAGGTCGCCGAGCGCCATCCGGGCGACCGTGGGCGCGGGCATCCCCATCATGCCGGTGGGCCCCTCCAGCGCTCCGGGTTCGGCCCAGGCCTGTGCGAGCCGGCGCACCTCCACGGCGAAACGCTTGCGCCACTCCGGGTCCTCGGCCACATGGTCGGGCGTCGCGGAGAAGTCCGCGGGCTGCTTGGCGGCGAGGGCCTGGAACTGGACGACCACCTGCAGGAGATGGTTCACGAGGGCGCGTACGTCGTACTCGGCGCAGGGTGTGGGTGCGCCGAGCTGTGCGTCCTCGATTCCGTCCAGTACGGCCGTCGCCCGGTCACCGGCCGTCGCCATCAGTTCGCTGATCTGCTGCGTCATGGGACGAACGTAGGCCTCTGCCCTGGTCCGTTTCTTGTAGAAAGGCGTCAAGCGCGACCTAGACTTCCGGCCATGGCACGACCGCGCAGGGACACCCGAGGCATCCTCGACCCGGCCGAACTGCTGTCCCGGGTACGTTTCCGCCGCCATGAGCCGGCCGCGCCCGAGCTGCGTCCGTATCTGGAGCATTACTGGCTCATCGACTGGGATCTGCCGGAGCCGTTCGCCTCCCATGTCGTCCCGCACCCCTCGGTGAATGTCGTCTTCCAGCGCTTCGACGACCGCGGCTTCGGGGAGGTGGCGGGCATCGGGCTCGATCTGTTCACACAGAAACTGGAAGGCACGGGGCGGGTGTGCGGGGTGCAGTTCCGGCCGGGCGGCTTCGGGCCTTTCGCTCCGGACGCACCCGTAGCGCAGTGGACGGGGCGCCGCCTGCCGCTCGCGGACGTCTTCGGTGATCTTCCCGGGGACGTGGTCGACTCGGTGCTTTCACCCGCCGAGGATGCCGGGCGGGTCGCGGCCCTCGACGCGTTCCTGCTCGCGTGCGGTCCGCACCCCGATCCGGCGGCCGATCACGCGATGGCGCTGGTGGACCGGATCCGCGCCGACCGCACGATCCTGCGCGCCGGCGCCCTGGCCCGCTCCGAGGCCATGTCACTGCGGACGCTGCAGAGGCTCTTCGCGCAGTACGTGGGGGTCGGCCCCAAGTGGGTCATCCTCCGTTACCGCATCCACGAGGCCCTGGAACGCGCCTCGTCGGAGTCGGCCGTGGACTGGGCCGCGCTCGCCGCCGAGCTCGGCTACACCGACCAGGCCCATCTCGTACGGGACTTCACGGCGACGGTGGGGGTGCCGCCCACCGCGTATGCGCCTGCTCGCCGCACCTAGGCGGTTTCGTTCGGATCGGCCGCCTGTCGGTCCGGCTGTGCCGTTGGCCGACGCCCCCGTGGGCGAGGATCGAGCCAACTGCCTGCCCGCTGACACCCTGGCTGTCACTCTCCCGTGGCCGGAGGGCGCCCCGTCTGGTACAGCGACTGGGGGCTCTTCGGTGCCGTCTGGCGAAAGCTGACCGGCGTGACCAAGGAAGATTCCGTGAGAGCCGGCAAGCGGCCGTTCGCGGTCCTGGTGGCATCGATCGTCGTCACCGCGCTGGCGCTTGCCCTCGCGTGCTCCATCGCGTCGGCCTTCTTCGAAAGCGATTCGCTCTGGCTGGATCTGGCCGCTGGACTCGTCACATGGCTCGGCTTCTCGCTGACCACTCTCGCGCAGCACAACGGTTTCGAACAGAAGCCGGCTCTGCTCACCGTGATCAACAGCGCATATCAGCTGGTGCTGTTCGAGGGAATGACCCTCGCCATCGGGCTGCTGCACCAGGGCGGGCCACGCCCACGACCCGCCCCGCCCCGCCCCGCCCCGCACCTAGCCGCTCCACCCCCGCAGTTCATCCGCGATCCGCACAATCCCCGCCTCACCGGACTTCACCAGCCGGGCCAGATCGCGGACCTGTTCGGCGGAGATGACGACCTTCAGGCCGCTTGCGACGAGGTAGCCGTATGCGACGGCGCAGGCGAACATCGCGTTCGAGCGCTCCAGGGCCGGGATGTGCAGGAGCTGCTGCAGGAGGGCGGCGGCCCGCTGGAAGGGGTCGTCGTAGACCGGGACGCCGAATATCTCCGCCTCATGGCGGCAGACCGCGGCCACGAGGGAGCCCCAGTCGGTGACTTGGGGGTCGCCCGGGGTCTTCTGCTCGGCGATCATCAGCAGCCAGGCGAGATCTATCTTCAGCGTCAAGGCCGGGTGCGCTCCGGACCGAACTCCTCGGCGAACACGGATTCGTAACTCTTCATGAAGTCGGCGGCCGAGTCCACGAAGGTGCGTCCCGCCTCGCCGGCGTCCTGGCGCACGAGTTCCTCGATGTAGCGGTTGACGCTCATCCCCCGGGCCAGGGCACGCTCACGGGCGGCCTTCGCGGTCTCCTCGTCCACGCGGACGTTGAGCTGAGTCTTCGGCATACTTTCAAGCTAGCGCTGAAGCGCTAGCAGCGGCAAGAGGGATCCGGGGCGGAATCCCGCCCTCCTGCGCGGGGGTTTCCCGTGCCCCTTACATGCGTCACCGACGCCCGACTTCGGAGGGATACCGCGCATCCGTCGAACACGGCTACTCTCGGCGTTCGTACGCGAGTTGGGACGGACTGGAGCCCGGGAGGCGGCCTTGTCCACACCGTCAGCAGCACATCTCACCGACCTCGCGGAACCGGCCCGCATCGCGGCCCGGGCCCGTGGGCTGACCAAGGCGTACGGCTCGGGCGAGACGACCGTGCTCGCGCTCGACGCGGTCGACGTCGATATCGCGCGCGGCCGGTTCACGGCCGTGATGGGGCCTTCGGGCTCGGGCAAGTCGACCCTGATGCACTGTCTGGCCGGTCTCGACTCCGTGTCCGCGGGGCAGGTATGGCTCGGCGACACCGAGATCACCGGGCTGCGGGAGCGGGAGCTGACACGGCTGCGCCGGGACCGGATCGGTTTCATGTTCCAGGCGTTCAATCTGCTGCCGACGCTCAACGCCCGCGAGAACATCACGCTGCCGATGGACATCGCCGGGCGCAAACCCGATGCCGAGTGGCTGGAGCGTGTGATCGACACCCTTGGCCTGCGGGACCGGCTCAAACACCGGCCGGCGCAGTTGTCCGGCGGTCAGCAGCAGCGGGTGGCCTGTGCGCGGGCGCTTGCCTCACGGCCCGAGCTGATCTTCGCGGACGAGCCGACGGGGAACCTGGACTCGCGTGCCGGGCTCGAAGTGCTCGGATTCCTGCGCGAGGCCGTCGACGAGCTCGACCAGACCGTCGTCATGGTCACGCACGACCCGGGCGCCGCGGCGCACTCGGATCTCGTGCTCTTCCTCGGCGACGGACGGATCGTCGACCGGATGGAGGAGCCGACGGCGGAGGCGGTCCTTGAGCGGATGAAGCGCTTCGACTCACTCGGAGCGGTGCCTTCCGCACGCTCCGAAGAGCCCGGCAAACAGTCGGCAGAACCCGGCACACAGGTGGCAGAACCCGACGCACCGTCGGCCGACCCGCTGCGCAAGGACTGAGGCACCCGTGCTCAAGGCCACGCTGCGCAGTTTCTTCGCCCACAAGGGCCGTCTGTTCCTCTCGGCGCTCGCCGTGATCCTGTCGGTGGCGTTCGTCGCGGGCAGCCTGATCTTCTCCGACACGGTGACCCGTACCTTCGACCGGCTCTTCGCGTCGACCTCAGCTGATGTCACCATCACGGCCAAGGAGGACATCGACGAGGGCATCCCCTCCGGTCTGGTGCCCACCGTGCCCGCCGAACTCGCCGAGCGGATCCGCTCGGTGGAAGGGGTCGAGGGGACGCACCTCGATGTGGGCGTCGAGAACATCACGGTCGTCGACGCGGAGAACGGGCCGGTCGGACCGACCACCGGCGCGCCCACGATCGCCACCAACTGGTATGTCACCGACCGCAGTCCGGTCGAACTCACCGACGGCCGTGAGCCCGCGGGTCCGGGCGAGGCGCTGCTCGACGCGGACACCGCCGACAGCAAGAACCTCGAGATCGGCGACACCCTGACGGTGCTCGCGCGGCCCGGGTCGTTCAAGGTGGAGATCGTCGGCATCGCCACGTTCACCACGACCAACCCCGGTGCCGCGCTGGTGTTCCTGGACACCGCCACCGCACAGCAGGAACTGCTCGGCGACCCCGAGAAGGCCACCGGCATCGCCGTCGACGCTGCCTCCGGAGTCACCGACGAGCAGCTCAAGAAGAACCTCGCGGCCGCGCTCGGTACCACGTACGAACTGCAGACCGCGGACGAGCAGGCCGAGTCCGCCGCGTCCGAACTCGGCGGATTCCTCGACGTCATCAAGTACGTGATGCTCGGCTTCGCGGGGATCGCGGTGCTTGTCGGCATCTTCCTGATCGTCAACACCTTCTCGATGCTGATCGCCCAGCGCACCCGTGAACTCGGCCTGATGCGGGCGCTGGGCGCGGACCGCCGTCAGGTGCGCCGCTCGGTGATGACCGAGGCGCTGCTGCTCGGCCTGGTCGGCTCGACGCTCGGTCTGGCCACGGGCATCGGCCTGGCCGCGGGCCTCATCGAGCTGATGGGCCTGCTCGGGATGAACCTCAAGACCACCGAGATGGTCATCGGCTGGGGAACACCCGTCATTTCGTACGCGGTGGGGGTCGGCGTCACCTTCCTCGCCGCGTATCTGCCGGCCAGGCGGGCGGCCCGGGTCTCCCCCATGGCGGCGCTCGCGGACATCGAAGTCATGGGCCTGGGACGCCCGTTGACGGTGCGCGCGATCGTCGGTTCCGTGGTGGGCGCGGCCGGTGCGGCCGCCCTGATCGGGTGTGCGCTGGCCAAGGACAGCGCGGGTGCGGGCTCGCTGCTCGGGCTCGGTGTGGTCCTGACGCTGATCGCGACGGTGATCGCCGGTCCACTGCTCGTACGGCCTGTGATCCGCGTTCTGGGCGGGGCGTTCCCCGCGATGTTCGGCTCGGTGGGGCGGATGAGCCAGCGCAACGCGCTGCGCAATCCGCGCCGTACCGGTGCCACCGCCGCGGCACTGATGGTCGGGCTCGCGCTCGTGGGCGGACTCTCCGTGGCCAGTGCTTCGATGACCAAGTCCTTCGACGACCAGATCGACCGCTCGCTCGGCGCCGACTTCGTCGTGCAGAACAGCAACTTCATGCCGTTCCCCACCGAGGTCACCGAGGCCGCGAAGAGCGCGGACGGCGCGGCGCTCGTCGTACGGCAGCGGTTCGTCCCGATCGCGCTCACGCTGCCGGACGGCGAGCGGGTGGAGTCCACGGCGTCCGCGTACGAGTCACGCCTCGACGAGGTGGCGAAGGTCGAGTACACGGCCGGCGACACACAGGCCGCACTCGCCGCCGACAGCCTGGGCATGGACCAGGCGTTCGCGGCGGAGCACGGCGTGAAGGCCGGCGACCGGCTGTCCGTGGAGTTCCCCGGCAAGAAGAAGGCGACCCTGACCGTGGGGGCCCTGACCGATCTGCCGGGCAGTGGCACCTTCGGCCCGCAGGGAGGGGTCTTCCTCGGGTTCGGGACCGCCGACAAGTACGTGCCGGACGGCCAGGACTCGGCGGTGTACATCAACGCGGGCTCCGGTGTGGACGCCGATGAGCTCCGCAAGGGCCTTGAGACGGCGCTCGACCCGTATCCGCAGGTCCAGGTCCGTGACCAGGCCGACTACAAGGAGCTGATCCGGGGCCAGATCGCGGTCATGCTCTACCTCGTCTACGCCCTGCTCGGCCTCGCGATCATCATCGCGGTGCTCGGCGTCATCAACACCCTTGCCCTGTCGGTCGTCGAGCGGACCCGTGAGATCGGTCTGCTGCGGGCGATCGGCCTGGCACGGCGCCAGTTGAGCTGGATGATCCGCCTCGAGTCGGTGGTGATCTCGGTGTTCGGGGCGCTGCTCGGGATCGCGCTCGGCCTGGTGTGGGGCGTGGCGGTGCAGCAGGTGCTCGCCCTGGAGGGGATGACAGCCTTCGCGATCCCCTGGGGAACCATGATCGCGGTGGTGCTCGGTTCGATCGTGGTGGGCCTCGCGGCGGCGCTGCTGCCCGCGCTGCGCGCGGCCCGGATGAATGTGCTGGCGGCGATCGCGCACGAATAGGGCGGGTGGCGGGGTAGGACCGGCTCGACATCGCACGGTGAGGGAAAGAGACGATGAGCCGCCCGTTCCGCTTCGGCGTGAACTTCCTGACGCCCGCACCCGCCGACGAGTGGCGGGCGAAGTGCCGCCGTGCCGAGGAGCTCGGTTACGACGTCCTTCTCGTCGCCGACCACCTCGGCATGCCGGCGCCGTTCCCGGCGCTCGTGGCCGCGGCGGAGGCGACCGAACGGCCGCGCCTGGGCACCTTCGTGCTCAACGCCGGCTTCTGGAACCCCGCCCTGTTGGCCCGTGAGATCGCCACCACGGACGGTCTCACCGGCGGCCGCCTGGAGGTGGGGCTCGGCGCGGGGGACGTCCGGGCCGGGCACGGGGCGGGCGGGCGGGCCTGGGGGTCACCCGGCGCGCGGGTGGATCATCTCGCCCATACCGTACGGGAGTTGAGACGCCTGTACGCCGACGAGGCCCTGCAAGGGCAGCTGGCGCAGAAGGACGGGCCTCCGCTGCTGATCGGCGGCAACGGTGAGCGGGTCCTGCGGCTCGCCGCCGAGGAAGCCGCGACCGTGGCCTTCACCGGGGCGCGCTCGGCACCCGGGGCGCCGGGCACGCTGCTCGCCCTGAGCGCCGAGGAGTTCGGGTCCCGCATCGCGCGCTACGAGGAGTTCGAGCGGGCCGCGGGCGGGCCGCCCGCGGAGCGGAACCTGCTGCTGCAGCTGGTCCGGCTCACCGAGGACCGGGCCGAAGCGGTGGCGGCCCTGACGGAGCGCAGCTCCCATCTGACACCGGCGCAGGTGCTCGCGCTGCCGATCCTGGCCGTGGGCACCCTGGACGAGGTGACCCGTCAACTCCTGGAGCAGCGGGAGCAGTTCGGCTGCTCGTATCTGACCGTGCTCGAACCGTACATGGAGGCCTTCGCTCCGGTGATCCGGGCGCTGCGCGGGCGGTGACCGCGCAGGGGCCTCGCGGTCTGTCCGTATCGCGGAATTGCCTGGCCCGGGCAGGACGGCCGGTGATGGGATGTCCGCATGACCGATCTGCGCATCCGGGCCGCCGGACCCGAGGACCTCGACGCCGTACTCGCCTTCTGGAAGACCGCCGCCGAGGGCACGAGCATCAGCGACGACCGGGCGGGGGTCGAGCGGCTCGTCGAGCGGGATCCGCGGGCGCTGATCCTCGCGGAGCTGGACGGGGACCTCGTGGGCACGGTGATCGCCGGGTTCGACGGCTGGCGGTGCCATCTGTACCGGCTCGCCGTCCATCCGGACCGCCGGCGGCGCGGTATCGGTGCGGCGCTGCTCACCGCCGCCGAGGAGCGGTTCGCGGCGCTCGGCGGCCGGCGGGCCGACGCGATGGTCCTGGTGCGGAACGAGACCGGGCAGCGCGCCTGGGAGGCCGGTGGCTACCACCCGGAGGAGCAGTGGCGGCGGTGGGTGAAGCCGCTCGCCGAGCCGGCCTCGTAGCGCGCCTTGCCGGGGTGAGCCCGTCGGGGTTCACCTCTCCGGGGCGGGGTACCACGGGGTTTCCGGACTTCTGTTCGTTGCCCCCAGCACCTACCTTTGCGATCCCTTTAATATGGAGCGTCACCGCTGTACCCCTCCACACGAAAGGTGTGAGCGTCCGCCCATGGGCGAGCCTCCCAGTACCCGACATCGCGCACTCTCCGTATCCCTGGCCGATCATGGGACGGAGGTGACCCGATGACCGAAGCGCTCCTGCTCCTCGTGGCGCTGCTGCTCACGCTGGCCTGTGGTGTCTTCGTCGCCGCCGAGTTCTCGCTGACCACGGTCGAGCGCTCCTCCCTGGAACGTGCCGCCGCCGAGGGCGAGCGCGGTGCGGACAGCGCCCTCAAGGCCGTGCGCACCCTCACCTTCCAGCTCTCCGGCGCCCAGCTCGGCATCACCGTCACCGGCCTGGTCATCGGCATGCTCTCCAAGCCGTCGCTCGGCAAGCTGCTCGCCGGCCCCCTCGACGACCTGGGGCTCTCGCACTCGGCCGCCGACAGTGTGGCCCTGGTGCTCGCCACCGCGTTCTCCACCGTGATCCTGATGGTGATCGGCGAGCTGGTGCCCAAGAACTGGGCCATCTCCTCACCCCTCGCGGTGGCCAAGCGGGTGGCGACGGCCCAGCGCTGGTTCAGCCTGGCGTTCAAGCCCCTGATCAACCACCTCAACAACACCGCGAACCGTTCCGTACGCCGCTTCGGCATGGAACCCGCCGAGGAGCTGGCCTCCGCGCGCGGGCCGCAGGAGCTGGCCGCGCTGGCCCGGCACTCCGCGAAGGAGGGCGCCCTCGAGGCGGACACCGCGGAGCTGTTCGTCCGCACCCTGAACCTCGCCGACCTGACGGCCGAGAACGTGATGACCCCGCGCGTCCAGGTCATGGCCCTGGACATGAAGGCCACGGCGGAGGATGTCGCCACGGCGACCAGGGCGACGGGCCTGTCCCGCTTCCCGGTCTACCGCGAGTCGCTCGACCAGGTGGTCGGCGTCGTCCACATCAAGGACGTTCTGGCCGTGCCCGCCGACCGCAGGCCCCGCCAGTCGGTGGCGCATCTGATGCGCGAGCCGCTGCTCGTACCGGAGTCGCTGACCGTGGACCGGCTGCTCGACCGGCTCTCCGGCAAGCGCACGATGGCCGTCGTCATCGACGAGTACGGGGGTACGGCCGGAGTGGCCACCCTCGAGGACATCGTCGAGGAGGTCGTGGGCGAGGTCCGCGACGAGCACGATCCGCACGAGACCACCGACCTGGCCCCGGCCGGCGAGGACGAGGAGGGGCGCTCGCTGTACTCGGCGGACGGCGCCGCCCGCATGGACCAGCTGGAGAGGATCGGCCTGCATGCGCCGGACGGCCCGTACGAGACGCTCGCCGGCCTGATGGCCACCGAGCTCGGCCACATCCCGGTCGTCGGCGACAGCATCGAGGTGGCCGGCTGGCGCCTCGACGTGGTCGACGCCACCGGCCGCCGCGCCGCCCGCGTCCTGATGCACACGCCCCTGCACAAGACCTCCGCGGAGGCTCAGCGATGATCGCCGTACAGCTCCTCATCGGTCTGGCGACCCTGGTCGTCAACGCCTTCTTCGTGGGCGCCGAGTTCGCCCTGATCTCGGTGCGCCGCAGCCAGGTCGAACCTCATGCGGAAGAGGGCGACCGGCGCGCGCGCAGCGTCATGTGGGGCCTGGAGCACGTCTCGCACCTGATGGCGGCCGCCCAGCTCGGCATCACCCTGTGCACCCTGGTGCTCGGTATCGTCGCCGAGCCCGCGATCGCCCATCTCCTGGAGCCGGGCATGGACGCCATCGGGGTGCCGCACGGTCTGGTGCATCCGATCTCGTTCGTGATCGCTCTCTCGGTGGCCACGTATCTGCACATGCTGCTCGGCGAGATGATCCCGAAGAACATCGCGCTCGCCGAGCCCGTGAAGTCGGCGCTGCTGCTCGGCCCGCCGCTGGTCGCGATCACCCGGGCGCTGCGTCCGGTGATCTTCGCGATCAACGCCTTCGCCAACGCGCTGCTCAAGCTGCTGCGGGTGGAGCCGAAGGACGAGGTCGAGGCGAGCTTCTCGGACGATCAACTGGCCCGTATGGTCAAGGACTCCAGTGACGCGGGTCTGCTCGACGACCGTGCGACGGAGCGTCTGCACGATGCCCTGGAGCTGGGCAACCGTCCGGTGCGGGATGTCGTGCTGCCGCTGGAGCAGGTCACCTACGCACGGCTCGGAGTGACGCCGGAGCAGTTGGAGCGGCTCTCGGCCGAGTCCGGGTTCTCCCGCTTCCCCGTGGTGGACCAGGCGCGCAGGATCGTCGGGTATCTCCACGTCAAGGACGCGCTTGAGGTCCAGCCGCGTGATCTGCCGTTCCAGGTGCAGGACATGCGCGCGATCGCACGGGTGCGCGAGACGACCCCGCTGGACGACGTGCTGACCGCGATGCGCCGCAGCCGTACGCATGTGGCGGCGGTGCTCGGCGAGGACGGACGGCTCGCGGGTCTGGTGACCATGGAGGATGTGCTGCGGGAGCTGTTCGGGCAGCCGGTCTGAGGCCTGCCCGCTGCCGCGCCGTAAATCGGTTGACCGTGTCCATAGGGTTTCCGGCATGACCCTTCGCCTGGCAGAGATCACCCCGGACACCCTCGACACCGCGCTCGCGATCCGCGTAAGGAGCGACCAGGAGCACCTGGTCGCTCCCGTGGTGAAGTCACTCGCCGAGGCGTATGTGCATCAGGAGACGGCCTGGCCGCGGCTGATCATGGACGGGGACAGGGCCGTCGGCTTTCTCATGCTGTTTCTCGACATCCACTGGGACGAGGACCCGAACGGCACGGACATACGCTCCGGTCTGTGGCGTCTGAACATCGCGGACGGTGAACAGGGCCGCGGATACGGCCGGTTCGCGGTCGAGGCAGTCGCACAGGAGCTCCGCCGGCGGGGCGAGAAGAGCCTGTACGTGACGTGGCACCCGGGCCCGGACGGGCCCGAAGGGTTCTACCGCGGCCTCGGGTTCGAGCCCACCGGCGAGACGAGCGGCGACCAGACCGTGGGTGTGCTCGCCCTGGGGTGAGCACACCCACGCGTCGCCGGTTCAGTACTGGCCGACTTCGTAGTGGCCGGCCGGCTGCTGGGTGATGACGTTGAGCCGGTTGAAGGTGTTGATGATCGCGATACCCATCACCAGCGCCGACAACTGCTCCTCGTCGTAGTGCTTGGCGGCGTCGGCCCACGCCTCGTCGCTCACACCGCCGGCCGCGTCCGCGATCCGGGTGCCCTGCTCGGCCAGTTCCAGGGCCGCGCGCTCGGCGTCGGTGTAGACGGTGGCCTCGCGCCAGGCGGCCACGAGGTTCAGCCGGATCAGCGTCTCGCCCGCGGCGGCCGCCTCCTTGAGATGCATGTCGAGGCAGCCCGAGCAGCCGTTGATCTGGCTGGCGCGGATCTTCACCAGCTCCTGCGTGGCCCGGGGCAGCGTCGACTCCTCGAGGACCTTGCCCGCCGCGATGATGTGCTTCAGGGCCTTCATCGGGACCTGGTGGCCCATGGGGTTCAGACGAGCTTCCATTGTGTGCTCCTCGGTTCGTTGTGATGCCTGCACTCACGTGACGAGACAGCCCGGCTGCGCGTAACACGCACGCGTGTGACCTGCGTCTCAGGGTTCACGGGCAGGCGCGGCAGGTCCCGGAGCGAGGCGATAACATCACTCGCGCCATGCAGATGAATGCCACATACACCAGTCTTGTCGCGGTCGGCGACTCCTTCACCGAGGGCATGTCGGACCGCCTGCCCGACGGCAGCTACCTGCCAACGAAATCCCGACTATTGACCAGGTGAGGGACCGCAGCGGCGGGGTGTTTCTCGGGGTTCCTGGGGCGTTCCTCCGGGTGTACCCGGCATGATCGTCTCCCAAATCCCCCCCCCACCTGTCCCCCATGGCGGATCGCAGCATTCCACCGCACCTCCCCCACCCAGGAGCAGAATAGGCGCGAGCCCCCCTCCGGCTATGGGAGGGGGGCTCACTCGCGCCGGGTTCCCGACAGAGGGCCACTCGGTTGGGCCCGGCACGACAGGAAGGGCGCATGGCCCACCCTGTCCAACTGATGCCCTAGGCAAGCGGTTGTTCCCTCTTTCGAGTGAACTATGCCAGGGGAATATGCCAACACGAAGGGCCTCGCGGCGGGGTGGGGCCGCGAGGCCGGACGTGCCGAGGGGTGCGCTCCCCGCGGGGGCCGGGCGGGGGGGGGGGGAGGCCGGGGCCGCTGACCGCCGGGTCCCGAATCCCGGCGGTCAGCAGCGGAGCATGTCGAGCGTCCTACCCCCTGACAGATCGTTGAAAGCGGTGTGCTGCATATATCTAGAGCGTTCCGTTCACACGGGGCGCGCGTGGACCCTGCGATCTCCCGACGTTTTCGGCGTCATCCGAGGTGACGGCGCTTCCCTGTCGCGGAAGATCATCAAATTTACCGGGCCAGGTAAAGACACATTGCCATGATCGTTACAGCTTGTTCGAGTGCCACTCGACCCGATGCCCATCTGGGTACACACCCGCCGCCGGGCAATCGGCGAGCACATCCGCACCGCACGTCTCCATGCCAACCTCTCGCAAGCCGCGCTTGGTGAACTTGTCGGCCGCGACCACAAGACGATCCACCGGTACGAGCGCGGCGACAGTGACCCCCGGCTCAGCGACCTCCTGCTCATCGCCGACGCGCTCGAAGTCCCCGTCGCCGAACTCCTCGCTGAATAGGCCCGCCCGCCGCACAGGGGCCGTCCCCGCTCAACGCGCCGCCGGAAGGTCCAGCACGTTGCGCGAGCCACGGCGGGCGGGGGTCTTAGGCGTTCTCCCGCAGGGCGGATGGTGTCGGGCGGCCTGAGCTGGGCCACTCTGTCTTGCTGTAGCAGTGGTAGTGCTCGCCCTTGTGCTTCTCGGGGAGGGTGCAGTGGAGGCTTCCGGAAGGGTCCGCGTGGAAGCAGGGCAGGCCCGAGCCTGCGTGCGGCCTCACCCGGTGGCTGTCGTTCGCGCTCATTCCCCGCCCGCCTTCCCGCAGTTGTCGCACGCCCGCGGGAACCACGCGAAGCGCTGGCCGGCGCGGTGTGCGTACCGCGGGCCGAGATCGGTGACACTTCCGGCCGCGAGGGTGATGGAGCACCACACGCAATCCCGGCCACGTATCTGCGGCTCGCTGAGCTCACGCAGCGGCGGAAGCTGCCGCGACGGCTTCTTTCGGCTGTCGAATGCTGCGTTTGCTGTACGCGGTGTGGTCACAGGTCGATGATGGGAGTGCACGTCAGGCGGGAGATAGGCCGTGCGGTGGCCACGAGTGGCCATGTCGCGGCCATGGCCGAAAGTCTGAGCGATGACAGCGCACAATGACCGCATGGGCCGCAACGACGCGCTCCGGGCTGCCCGGCTGCGGGCGGGCTGGCGCTCTG
Organism: Streptomyces sp. N35; assembly: GCF_016464295.1. Classification (NCBI taxonomy): domain Bacteria; kingdom Bacillati; phylum Actinomycetota; class Actinomycetes; order Kitasatosporales; family Streptomycetaceae; genus Streptomyces; species Streptomyces sp. N35. The sequence goes on from NZ_JAEIMH010000006.1 coordinate 115,182, forward strand.
CCGAACAGGCCGCCGAAAAGCTGCAGTTACTGGGCCAGCGGATTCTCGACGATCCGCATTTCACGGTGTCGGCGCGATCGTGGCGACGCTGGGAGGGGCAGCGTCCGGGCTGGCCCTCCGATGAGACTGCGGCGGTGTTGCACGATGCATTCGGCCTGTGGCCCGAAGATCTGGGCTTCACGACTCCGCCCGGGTGGATCCGGCCCGAGCATCACCGCGAGGGCGACATGAAGCGCCGCGGCTTCCTCAACGTGACCGCCGCCGCGCTCGTCGCCGGCCCGGTGTCCCCGCAGCACGTCGACCCCGCCCTGATCGACTACTTTCAGCAGCAGTTGGAGGGCCACTACAGGGCGGACATGTTCCTCGGTCCGCATGATCTGATCGGCACGGTGTCCGCGCAGTACCAACTGATCGACAAGCTGGTGCGGTCGGCGGCCGGCGAGACCCGTCGCGGTCTGCTGCGCGTGGGTGCCGCCTATGCCGCGCTGGTGGGCTGGCTGTATCAGGACGCCGGCGACATGGACGGAGCCTCGTTCTGGCGCGGGGTGACGCAGGAGATCGCGATGCGGTCCCGTGACCCGCACCTGATCGGATACTCGCTCGTCAACCAGGCGCAGGTGCGCACGGATCTGGGCGACGGGTACGCGGTCATCGACTTGTGCGAGGCCGCGCTCGAGGACTCGCGTCGGATCGTGCCGAAGGTCCGCATCATGGCCATGCAGCAGCAGGCCCACGGTGCCAGCCTCACCGGCGACCGCACCGCGGTAGACCGGCTCATCGACCAGGCCGACCAGCTGCTGCCCCGTGTCGATGACGATCTGCCGTGGGGGAACGCTTGTCGTCGTACCCCCGGCTATCTCGAGGTGCAACGTGCCACCTGCTATGGCCGGTTGGGGCTCGGTGATGAGGCCGGCGCCCTGTGGGGGCAGGTGCTTGATGCCGTCCCGGAGACGGCTCGTCGTGATCGCGGCGTGTACATGGCCCGGCACGCGACTGCAGCGGCCACGGCCGGCGATCCGGACCAGGCGCTGCACATTGCGCGCGTGGTCGCGGATATTGCGTCGGAGACGCGGTCGGCCAGGATGCGGAGGGAGTTGGGGGCTCTTCAGCGGGCGATGAGGCCGTGGCAGGATGCCCCGGTCGGCCGGGATCTCGGGGAGGTTCTGGCGCCTGTGACGGAGGGGATTTGATCGTGGCTGAGCTGCCGGTGCCGTTGACCGAGGATGAGATTGTGATCGCGCTGGATGGGGCGCCGGGTTGGCGGCGTGAGGGTGATGAGATCTCCCGGACGTTCGGGATCCGGTATCACGGCGGTGTGGCGATGATCGTGCACGTGGCGGACGTCGAGCGTCTCATCGGTCACCACGCGGACATCGACCTCAGGTGGGGCACGGTGCGGTTCGCGATCACCACGCACGACGCCGGGCACAAGCTGACCGCCGCGGACTTCGACCTCGCGCATCGGATCGACGCCATCGCCGAGGCGCACGGGGCTGCGCCTCGGGCGTGACTGGGCATATGCCGTCTTCCTGCGGGGATGGTGCGGTGTCAGTGCGTCCACATAGGCTTTGATCTATGCCCCCCGCCCCCTCTGCCTCTGGCTCTGTGCGCGCTGACGAGCTGAACGAGCAGATCCGTTTGCTTGTGTCGGCGTGCCCGGCGGTGCGGCTGCGTCCGGAGCAGAGCGCCGAATACTGGCGGCTCGTGGCGGAATGGAATGCCGCGGTGCGCAGCGAGGTCGTCGAGGCGGCCTGAAGGTCAACCTCGGATCTGCGAGGTGTCGGCCTCACGCCCGATGGCCGAAGCTGTCCGGGTCGATCAGCTATCGAATGGGGGATGCATGCGTCATGTGACACGAGGGACGACGGTTCTGTCCGCCGTGGCAGCCGCGGTGCTCTTTGCCGCAACAGGGGCCGCCGCCGCGCCGACCGGAGACCCTGAGATCTGGACGCGGAGTTGTGGGACGACTTACTCCGGGGTGACGACGAGCAAGAAGGCGGTCACCGGCAAGGGTAGCGATGGGTGGTGTGCCGGCCACGCGTGGCTGCGAGTGCAGTACCGGGCGGGCAACTGGTCCGCATGGAAGCACGGCACGCATCAGGCCGTCATCACAAACGCCGACGGGAACATCATGCGCAGCCAGCACAAGGGTTGCGGAGATTGCGCGGTATACAAGACCGAGAAATGACCAGGCCAGCCAGGTGATTGCCGCATGCCTGCGCTGCCTACGGCGTGGGCATGCGGCGATACGCGGCGAGGTCGCCACGGCGGCTTAAGATCCTGAGGTGGCTATCGAACTCCCTGATGATCTGATCGCGAAGGAACGAGCGGCTTGGGCTGCGATCCAGGCCGGAACGCTGAATGTGGAGACGGCTGCGCAGGTTCAGGCCGGAATCACCGCACTCGCAGAAGCGACGGGCGAAAGCCGCTACACGATTGAGCAGGCCCTCAAGCACGCTGTTCGTCACCCCGAGCCTGAGGCCGACGCGGCCTGAGTCCACAGGGGCAGGCCGCGCGCGGTCGGATGCGGATAGCCTCGCCGCGGGGGACGACGAGGCCACGCTCTGGCAGGGTCAGGCGACCGCGGGCCGCTGCGTCCACAGATCCGCTATGAGATCAAGGCCGCTCGACGATACGTAGGCGGTCGGATGGGTCCAGCCGTTGGTCATCTCCATCTTCACGGTGAAGTGACCCGAGTCCTGGTGCGGCTTACGGGGCAAGTTCCTCGCCCCACCACGCTGCGACACCTGGCGTCGGAAGATGTTGATCTCGACCAGCCAGGTAGTCAGCACCTTTACGTCGACGCCGAACAGGTCGGCCGTCTCGCGCATGCCGATCAGGCCGTCAGTAGCGAGAAACTTGTCCCACTTGCCTGCCTTCGGCGCGGCGACCTCCAACTCTGCCTTGATCTTCTGCTCGCGTTCGAGAGCCTGTACGTACTGCCGAGCCATGTCGAGTTCGGAGATCGGCTTGGACGGCCCGAGCTCGGCTTCCCGGGTCCGGACGGCGAAGTACGCCTGCGCCGCAGCGACGGCGGGCTTGTTTGGGTCGCCGTTCATGGCGACCAGGTACGCGGCGCCGCGACTCAGACGGAAGTCGATCCGCGCGGGGCCCCCTCCGGGAACGTTTTCCCGGAGTCGGGAAAACGCCTGTTCAGAATAGGTGTTGGTGTTCTCGGCGGCCCGGACCGCCCGGTCTATGACGCGCAGGAAGTTGTCCCACTTGTCGTAGGCCATGACGGGCTGAAGCTCGCGGGCGAGCCAGTATTCGCCGCGCTCGTCCTCGTGACGCAGGGCGTCGAATGGGCTGGTCGGCTGGCTGAAGGGCGACCCGGGCCGACTGAATTCGTACCCGCTGTTGACGGCGGGTACAGGAACGTTAGGGTGGAACTGATCCATGGAGCTGTTTCTCCTTGATCCGTAGCCCTCGGCGGACCCGACATCCGCGCGAGGGCTGATCTATGTCCCGACACCGATCGGCATATGCGGATCGGCTAGCCCTGAAGTCTACGCTGCGTTACCGACATGGAGCGGGCGCTAGTGGGGCGCAAGTGGCGCACGAGGGGCGTGAGTTGAAGGCGTGCGCCCCTACGGCCAGGACTTCACGACCTCGCCGGTCTCGGTGTCGACGAGCGTGATCCGCGCGGTCTCGCGGTGCCCGTATTCGCCGACGTCGCCCGCGAATTTCCGCTCAGCGGTGGCGCGGGACTTCCACCAGCCGATGGCCACGTCACGCCCGCCGATCACGAGGGTGAGGCGGTATCTGCCTGCCGAGTCCATGGCGTCATCGTCTCCCCAGGTGGTGGCGGTGGCAGCGTAACCCTAGAATCGAACGTATGAACGATCAGGATCCGGAGGAGCGGCTCGCCAAGCACAAGTCCGTGGCGGCATGGCTGGAGTACCAGCTTCAGCAGGAGATCCGGATCATCGCCGCCCTGGAGCGTGAGGTAGCCGAGCACGAGCGGCGCAAGAAGGTCGCGCACCGGGAGCTGCGGTTCGTCGTCGAACGTAGCTGGACCGAGGAAACGCCCGACGCCATGCACCGCGGCAACTGCCGCAAGAACCGCAGCGGCGGCGAACTCATCGAGGGCCAAGAGGCCGCGCTGATCATGCGCGACCGGAGCGACCACATCATCGCCTGCGCGACCTGCAACCCGCTGCCCGCGCTCAAGGCGGTATACCTCACACCCCACACACCGGACGAAGGCGCGTAGCCGCGCTCAGGAACTACCGGCCTGGCTGTTCACCGGGCCAACCCAGTGCAGGCCCTCGTGGCTCCAACTGGGGCTGACCTCCAGGTCGACCTTCGCGAGCTGGGCACGTGGCACGTCGAACCCGAACTCGGCGGTGCCTGACGAGCCAGGCGAGATGCTGCCGTCGATCCCGCCGCCGACATGGTTGGCGCTGTCGAAGATCTGCTCACACTGGACGCCCTCGTCGCCCGCTTTGACGTTCACGGTCAGAGAGCCCCGGTACGGGTCGTCAGAACCATTCGTGATCGTGATTCGCCATTTGACAGCCTGCGCACCCTCCTGCGGATACGAGGAAGTGAACTCCTCGGGTGGGAACACCGTGACGGTCAACCCGTCGTCCCACTTCATGGTGTCTCCCCATGCCCCCGCTTCGTCGCGCGCGGCAATCACCGCGTCCACACGCGCGGGGACGGCTGTGGCCGTTCCCGCGCTGGCGCCGAGGAGACAAGCAGCTACCGCCGCGACAACCCCACGGGCCACCGCCGACCTGCTGATGCCGTTCATGACTTCAGGATGCGCCTGCACCGGCGGCAGTGCCTGCCCAAGGTGCAGCGCTCGGGGCAGACCTACACCCTGGGAGTATGGGAGGCGCGCCGATCATCGTGCACCCGCCGCTCGGCACCGGCGGCCGGCGCGTCACCGTGCGCGGGCAGATGCTCGGCCTCGCGCACAATGACACCGACGTGATCGAGTTCCTGCGCCGTGCCGGGCTCCCCGACGGCGAGCGGCTCCTCGACGACGAGGCATGGGTGACGTGGCGCGGCGGACGTGCGCACCGCTACGACGCGGCGTAGGCAGATCAGAGTCCGATGTCCTCGCTGGCTGCGTCGGTCCACTTGTCGGCTTCGCGGATGTAGCCCCAGAAGGCGGGGCTGTTCTCGGCGTGGCCAGACTGCTCGCGGATCTTCTCTTCGCGCTTCCCGGCCTTGCGGCTGGTGGTGATGAACCCCGCCCGCATCGAGTGCCCGGTGAGTCGGACGGCGAGTCCAGCTCGTTCGGCGTTGCGGGCGATGATCTCGCGGACGGCTTCCGGACTGAGGGCGCGGTCGCCGAGGTGGCCCCAGACGCCGATGGGGAGGAAGGCGGGTCCGGCGGTGATGCCTGCGGCGGCGCGCCAGGTGAGCCAGGCGCGGACGGGGCAGGTGTCGGCGTTCTTGCCGTAACTGACGACGACATCGCGGGGCGGTCGTCCTTTGACGGCGGGGACGTGGACTTCGAGGCCTTGGCTGACGTGGACGATGGTGTCGGCGCGGAGGGCGGCGACTTCGGCGGAGCGTCCGGCGATGGCGAAGGCCATGAGCCAGAGGGCGCGGTCGCGGAGGCCGGAGAGTCCGTCGGCGACGGCCGCGTTCATCTGCCGTAGCTGCTCGGGGGTGACGGCGGCGGCCTTGCCCCTGCCGCGCGCCATGCGTTCGGGGTCGTTCTTCAGCGGCTTGAGCGCCTTGCGGGCCGCGACGGTGGCGGCCTTCGTGACTTCGACGCCGAGGCCGCGTGCGGTGACGGTGACGCCGGTGATCCGCCGGTCGATCGACGTGGGGGCCGCGAGCTTGATGGTGTCGAGCCAGACGACAAAGCCGACGAGGTTGCCTCTTGAGACTGCGGTCGACGGCATGCGGTGGCCGGTGCGTTCCGCGAGCCAGTCATGGAACTCTTCCCAGAGTGCCCAGTCGTTGGCGTATCCGCGCTTGGTGTTGTCGGGGATGATCCTGTCGAGGTGCTCGTCGGCCGCCTTCTCCATAGCGGCCAGGACGGCGAGCGTCGCAGCGTCGTAGACGGCCGGGGTGGCGTCCGGCTGGTGCGGGACGAGGCTGGTCACTGCTGCTCCTCGCCTACGCGCTCATGTTCCCCTGATAGGCACAGGACGCAGAACTTCGTGTTGGGTCCGGAGTGCTGTACCCGCTCGGCGGCAGACTCCAGAGCACCGTTGTTCTCGGGCGGAGTGGTCACCGCTCACGCTCCCATCGCGCGGCGTGGTGGCGCTCTCGGTCGTCCATGACGCAGGCGTGGATGCCTCCTGCGCGCTGACGCTCGAACATGGCGGCTATCCAGACCTGATCGGGTGCGTGCAGTGCAAGGTCCGCCCAGCCTTGCGGGCTCAGCCGCATGGGGTCCTTGCAATCGCCGCAGTCACAGGGGCAGTTCGGGACGGGGTCAAGGAGAACGTTCACGCCCCAGCACTTGTGATGCCAGTGCTGGGCGCAGGCATCGCATGCGTCCTTGGGGATGAAGAAGAAAGTCATCCAGCCGGGCAGGTCGCCCTTGCTCGACGGCAGCATGGCGCCGTTGCTCGCGCGTCGCACGCCTGCCTTACGACTACGGGCGCGTCGAACAGACAGCTCGTCATGAGGGTTGTCAGCCATAGCTAATTGTACCGTTTTTTCGCCCGCGATATGGCATGTTATCGAGAGCTAGCCTCGGCGAACTCCCCATGCCACGGAAGCCCGTTGAGACCTCCGGCTCCCTCGGCGGCCGAAAGAGGAAACGTGAAACATCCCCGACCCGCTGTCGCCTCGCGCCAACGGAGGGGAGGCTGGGCGCGTGGAAACCACTCCGGAAGACCTCAGCACCCTTTACCGCGAAGACCATCTTCAGTGCGTCATCGTCTCGTATGGCGACGGCCACAACGACGCACCGGCCGGCGGCGCCATCCGCGTCGACACTCGCCCTCTGCGTAACCCACCCGAGGACCCCGAGGTCCGAGACCGGATGCTGCACAGCAACGGCCTGGACCCGGAGGTCCGCCGGTACGTCATGGCGACGCCCGGCGCGAAGGAACTGGTGGCGCAGAACGCGGAGAAGGTCCGCATCCTGCTCCAGCGGGACAACCTCCACCAGTGGGCCGGCGGCCCGCAGCAGTACCGCATCGACGTCCATGTCGTCTGCGGCGGTGGCCGCCATCGTTCAGTAGCCGTTGCCGAGGAGATCGCAGTACACCTACGGGCCGCGGGGATCGGGTGCGAGGTCGAGCACCGGCACATCGACAGGCCGATCCTCACGTGAGAGTCGATGCGAGCGCACAAGGGAAAGTTATGCGCTATCTCAGTCAGGAATCAGGCGCGAGGTCGGGCAGCGTCACCTCGGGTACGGCGGCCGGGAGTTCGAGGCGGTACGCACGCCCGGGAGCATCGGTCCATTCCTCGTCGACGCGGTACAGCCAGCTGGTTGGGGTGAAGCCGTCGGCATCGGTGGCGAGGAGGTCGACGGTGAACCGGCCGGTGTCGTCAAGGGTCACCACAACCGCACCCTGCACGATGACGTCATGGTCGGCGGACCGCACCAACTCCTCAGGCGTGAAGCGGATCTGGCCCGTGTAGGGGGTGCCGTCGGGGCGGAGGTAGCCGAGCGCGCCGGCGGTCACGGTCACGGTCTGCACGTTCGACGGCCACGGCATGTCTCTCCTCGAAGTTGATCAAATCCAAGTTCCGCCGCCGGTGCGGGTCTTCACGGCGCGGGGTGTCCAGGCGCTGCCGGTCCACGTCTTGACGGGGCAAGGCTGCCAGGCGCTACCCGTCCAGACGCGGGCGCCCATGGGGATGTTGACGTTGTCGAACTCGGCGTAGTCGTCGGTGCCGTCGCTGCGGTGGGCGATGAGCTGAAACTCGAGGTTCGCGTCGGCGACCCATGTGGGGCTGGTCAAGGTCCGGCGAGTGGTCCACGTTCGGCCATTGGCGGATGTTTCCCAGTAGGTGTTGCCGCCGGTTTCACGGACGCGTAGCCACGCGTGGTCGGTGGCGGAGTAGGCAAGGGTGACGGGGTCGGCTTCGAAGTAGCCGACCCGGTTGAAGCAAACGAGCTGGCCAGTGAGGGCTTTCAGTTCGAACCCGAGATCGGTGCCGCCGACCGACGATTTGATCAGGATTTGTGCCCAGGCCTCGGTGGTGGCGCCGCCGGCAGCGGGTGGCCACGCACGCAGGGAGGCTGCGGACTCGTCGAGGGTGTAGGTGAGGGCGCTGGAGTACGCGTTGTAGCCGGTATTGCAGCCGATGCGGGCGCGTCCGCCCACCTCGCTGTAGGTGCCGAAGCTGTTGGGCCACAGCGTGGTGTTGACGGAGTTGTCGTTGAAGTCGTCGACGAGGGTCGCCAGGAGTGCCACGATATCCCCTAGTTCGTGTCGATCCACACGTCGCCGACGGCCGGCGATCCGGGCGCCGACGTGCCGACGGTGATCTTTGGGGTGCGGTTGTCGACGTACTGCTTCGTCGCGGCCTTCAGCGCGGCGTCGGGGTCGCGGGGCAGTGTCACGTCGGTCTCGAAGTCGGGCATCGGATGCTCACCCGTGGACGGTGACGCGGAACTCGTTGGATGTCGGCGCCGTCACGAAGCTGAGGGTGACGTTGTTAGTGTCGGTCGCCACCCAGTCCGTTTCGACGCGGGCGTCATCGGAGTTGCGGCGCATCGTCACGGACACGTCCTTCGTGCCCAGGTTGTGGGTTACGGCGATCGAGGTGGCGGAGCCGTTGCCGATCGATGCGGACGCGTGCCGGGTGACGACGCTCGTGTCCACTGCCACCGTGTCCGTGGCCACCGTGATTCCGGTGCCCTGTCCGACGGCCAGCACGCCGGCGGCTTCGGTGAGTCCGGCGCCAGCGGCTGCGGACCCGATACGGACGCCGCTCGCGGACTTCTGCAGCGTCGACCCGTCGAGCTCGAGCGCGAACTGGTTGCCGGAGACTTCGATGCCGTTGCCGTCGGCGGTGTACGTCTGCCCGCCGCCGAACTGGGTCCAGACGAGCGGTGTCGTGTCGAGGGTGATGGTGTCGACGGTCTGTGTGAATGCCTTGTCGGCGTTCGCGGTGCCTTCGAGTACCTGCACCGCCGCGCCGTACAGTTCGGCGGCGCTGTCGGCGTCCGTCGCGCGAGCCGGGGCGCCGGAGGCGGCGACGATGCGGATGCCGTTCTCCTGGCCCGCGGTCTGGTTCTTCAGCAGGATGCGGTCGCCGGTGACGAGGGTGACGCCGTCGACGCTGGAGCCGTTGGCGAAGGCGCTGGCGAGGGTGCCGTTGGTGGTGGTGGCGACGCGTACCGGTTGCTTCCAGCGGAGTCCGTTGAGGAGGTTGTCGACGTAGGCCTTTGTGGCGGCATCCGAGGACGAGGAGGGGTCGGCGACGGAGACGACGCGCTGCGAGCTGGCGTCGAATCCGGTGAGGGACTGGAGGGCCATCGATTGTGCCTTTCAGGAGCAGACGGCTCGGCCGCTGTAGGGGGTGGGGAACGTGATGACGACGAGGTTCGGGGTGCTGTGATCGACGTCCGCGTATACGGCGCGCCCTGCATCGTTGATGATCGACACGTTGGGGAACTTGCCGAGGCTGTGCGGGACTTGCCACGTTGCGGCCGGGCTCGACTGCACATGCTCGTACCGGAACTCGATCCCTACGGGGCCGGTGACCACGAGGTAGTCGCCAGCCGTCGGGTCGGTCGGGGCGACGGCGGCGAGGTCGACGTTCGGGGCGGCCAGCGGCAGGGACAGCGGGAATGTCCGGCCGGGTACGCCGGTCAGGAGTTCGTCGACGCGGTACGTCCACCCGGTCGGCGTGACATCGGGATCGTCGGTGGCGAGCAAGACCGCCGTGAACGATCCGGCGGCATCGAGCAGCGCGTCGACGACACCAATGACGAGAGCGCCATGGCTCGCCGAGGTGAGCGTCCGCGGCACGGGCACGAACCGGATCGCGCCGGCCAGCGGCATTCCGGACGGGCTCAGATAGCGGCCGGTGACAGTCACGGTGGAGATTCCCGCGGGCAGCGACATCACAGCCTCCTGTAGGTCACAACGAGCGTCCCCATGCCGAGCAGCCCGCGGCGGGAGGGTGCCGGCTGCTCGGCGTCACTACGCCGGCACACGAGCGCATCGGGATCGTCGGGCGGAGGCTGGAGGGTGTAGCCGTCGGGGCAGGTCTGCCCGTCCTGTCCGTCGGCGCCGGCCGGCCCTGGTTCGCCTTGCGGGCCGGCGGGACCGGGTTCTCCGGCCGGTCCGGGCGGACCTTGCGGGCCGTCGGCACCGGGAACACCTGGTTCGCCGGGAGATCCGGTCTCGCCTGCTTCTCCTGGCGTCCCGGGGGTGCCGCTCCTGCCGGGCTCGCCCTTGGGGCCGGGCGGACCGGGGATGGGCACTGGGACTTCGGCGCGCGCGGGGAGATCCTCGACGGCCCGCCCAGGGTCGGGGGCGGCGGGTGTCTCGCCCTTCGCCTGGAGCTGCGCGCGGAGTTGCCGCACGTCGGTCGCGAGCGTCGACACGGCAGTGCCGCGGAGGTCTGCCTCCGCGGCGAGGTCATCGGCCCTGCTCTGGGCGCGGTCGATCTTCAGAAATGCGACACCGACCGCGCCACCGAGGAAGAGCAGCGCTGCCGCGACCCAGAGCAGGTGTCGGCGTCGGTACAGGACCCGTTCAGCTCGCGTCACGGGGTCCCTCCCAGCTGCATGACCAAGAGCTTCAGTCGCGCGACCTCGAGTTCCAGGATCGCAAGCTCGGCCTCTGCCTTGGCCTGGTCAGCTTCGGCCTTGTCCCGCTCAGCCGTGAGCCGTGCGGTCAGGCTGTCGTATCCGGTGATCACGCCGCCCTCCCGGGCTGCCCGATTCGCGCCCCGGGTGCCGTACATGGCTGCCAGCCCGGCCACAGGGCCCGCGATCAGCGCGGCTACAGCTGTGACCATGGCGGCATCCATGCACTCTCCCGATCGCGCGTGCTTCGGGCAGCTCAGACGCCCTGAGTCGTGCGGGGACCGGCGGTCACGAGGGTGTCCTGCGCCTTGCCGCTTACTCCGGTCGGCTTCCACAGCCCGAAGTGCGCCAGGACCGCCGTGCCGAAGGACACGAGCGTCAGGGTGACGGCGGCACCGAGGTCGTATCCGTCGCCGCCTGCCTGCAGCTCGACGAGGAACCCGTTGGCGGCGGTAAGTGCGAGGAGGAGGACGGCCTTGGCGCCTGCGTGAGTTACGCGGGTGGTGACGAGGCCGACGAGGACGGGCAGGGCGACGCTGATGGCGAGGCCGAGCCAGTAGGCAGAGTCGAGGTTGACGTTCATCGCGGGTTCCCTACTTCGCTATGCGTTCGGCGAGCCAGCGCCGGACGATCTGGTTGTGTCGGGCGTCGGCGAGAGCGTTGTGCTCGCCGCTCTCTTGCTTCGGCAGGTCGTCCCAGGCGAGGCCTTGACGGGATCGCTCCTGCTGAATGTCGTGGGTGAACATCGGCACTCCGGCGGGGATCGCGACCATAGGGCCCCAGAGCTGCGCGAGCGAGACGTGGTCGTAGGCGCCGTAGTTAGCCCAGAGCTCGACCTCGGGCCCGGCGGCCTGGATGAAGTCGCGCACCTCGTTAGCGATCACCCAGTGCGGTTTGACCAGGGTGTCCTTCGTGTCGGCCCCCACCTGACTCATCGACGGCTTTGGGTGGCTGTTCTCCGGAACCCTGAGGTAGGTCTCCAGAGAGAGACGCCCTGTGATCGGCAGCGAAGGCAGCACGTTCCGGATCAGCCAGTCGTTCTCTCGAATCCGGTCCCATGGCGCGTCGGCGTTGACGGCGTAGTACTCGCGGCCGTCGTCACACACCATCCCGATTGAGATCACCGCGATGGTGAAGCCGTCCTCCAGGAACTCAAGGTCGTAATCGATGGCGGTCACGCGGTCACCTCAAAACCGTGCTTGGCGGCGAGCCGGTTGAGGGAGGCGTGGCCTGGGATGCCGTCGGCGGCGGCGCCGGAGTAGCCGCATCGCTTCTGCCAGGCCTTGTACGCAGCGACGGTCTTGGTGCCGAACGCGCCGTCGACGAACGTGGCGGACAGAAGCCCCTCGGCCTTCAGCGCCTTCTCGACGACGAGGACTTCGGCCTTGTGCGTGGTGCGGCCCTGTGCGGCCGGCGGGTCTTTCCGCGCTGCGGTGATGATGTGCGCGAGGGACACGCGAGGCTGGGCCGGCACAGGCTTCGGGACGCTCGGCTTGGGCGGGCTGGGCTTGGGGGTGTGTCCGTCGAGGCGGGCGGCGATCCGGCCCCGCATCGTCTGCATCGAGAATCCGCGGGGGTCGACCTTGCCGGGCTGCCATTCGCGGTGGCCGATGACTGATCCGGCGCCCCAGCCGTAGCGGCGGCAGACGGCTGCCGCGACCTTCTCGATCGCGAGCAGTTGGGCTTCGGGCCAGGGGTCTTCGCCGTCGCCCATGTTTTCGCACTCAAGGCCGTAGAAGTGCCGGTTGCCGTCGGTGGTCGCCTCGTTGGGCTTGGGCATGGCGTGTTCGGCGATGACCGCCTTCAGTACGTCGTCGTCGCCCATGCCGGCGTGGTTGGTGCGGCCGTAGCCGACGAGATGCACCTTGCCGTCCTTGGTGATGACGCCGTGGCACAGCGGCCCGGGCAGGGAGCTGTACCCGTCGCGGCAGATCTGCACTGTTCGGTCCGAACCCTTAGTGACGGTGTGGTGCACCATCACGCCATGCACGTCGCCCCACTTGCCCTTGTGGTTGCGGTTGTGGTGCTCCCAGTCGCCGACCTCGATGACGGTGAGGCCCTCGTCGCGGAGCAGGTCGAGGAACTCTTGGGCGGATACGGGTCTGGCCATGCGGGTCTCCCTCGCAACGTCAGCACCTTCAAATCGTAGCCTGAACACCACCGTTCACCTACGAATCACAGGTATCGTTGTGGTTGGGTTCTTGCTCAGGGACCCGTGGCGGGGATGTGGCCGTGCGGGTCTGCGTCCCCGCCACACCAACCCGCACAGGAGCAGCCGCATGTCCGAGCCGCAGGATCCGATCACTGGCCTCGTCGCTGACGCAGTGCAGGTGCACGAGATCTACCTCGCCTACGTTCAGGCCGGGTTCACTGAGCAGCAGGCCCTGGAACTGAAGACCTTCCTGGTCGCGTGCCTTGGTGGCCGCTCATGACCGGCCCATGCACGCGCCCGGAGTGCGGCAGTGAGGTCCACACCGACGGCTGGGGGAATCCGACCCGCTGCCCACACGAACCGGTTGACCCCAACCGGCGCTGTCCGCGCTGCGACTGCTCGGTCGGTCACACCCAGTGCGAGCACTGCAAGGTCTGCCCCCACGCCGACGGGCCGGCTCCAGCGCCCGAGTACGCGGTCGCCCTGTACGAGGACGGCACCGGCACGCTCATCGTCGGCATCCACCCCGACGGGCAGTTCGACTACGGCCCGAGCTACGAACCCGACGCCGCCGCGCGGGAGTTCTGGGACGCCGTCACCCGCGCCGCACGGTCCGCGTCGCCATGGGAGGCGCCGTGACAGAGCCGACGCGCCTCACCTGCGAGCAGCTCGTACCCCTCGTTGCGGCCCTGCAACACCGCGAGGCTGCCGCACTCGCTGGCCGCCTCATCAAGCGGCCCTTGCCGGACTGCCCAACGTGCGGACAGCCGCCCAGTGAGCTCATGCTCAGCAACGACCAAATCGCTCAATTCCGCAACGACCAAATCGCATTCGGCTTCCGGCCCTGCGGGCACAACTTCACAGCCGACGGAGGAGAGCTAGACAGGGCTTACTCCGCCGCACGTGCATCTGGTGCTGGCTACGCGTCCCCGTGGGAGGCGCCGTGAACACCTTCCAACTCGTCCAACTCGGCATGTGCGCCCTGTTCGCGGTCTCCTGCGCCATCGTCACCTCGCAGTGTCGTCGCGCTGTCCGCCAGGCCCAAGCCGCCGCAGCACACGCCGAGGCCCAGGCCCGCCGCGCACAAGCCGGCCCCCTCACCAGCAAGGAGCAGATATGAAGGTTCTCGTCACCGGCGGCGCCGGCTTCATCGGCACATGGATCCGCAGCGAGCTCATCGCGCGCGGCCACTCCCTCCTCGTCTTCGACCACCAAGACCGCCGCCAGCACCTCGCCGACGGCGAGGAGTTCTTCCTCGGAGACGTCCGCGACGCCACCGCCGTCACCGAAGCCGCCGCGCACGTCGACGGAATCATCCACCTCGCCGCCGTCCTCGGCACGCAGGAGACCATCAGCAACCCGCGGCCCTCCGCCGAGACCAACATCCTCGGCAGCCTCAATGTGTTCGAGGCAGCAGCGCAGTACGACCTGCCCACGGTCTACGCAGGTGTCGGCAACCACGCTTTCCGGCTGGTCGGTACGGGCTGCTACACGATCACCAAGTCGGCGGCCGAGGATCTGACGCGGATGTACAACCTCTATCGCGACGGCGGCAGGATCACGACCGTCCGCCCGGTCAACGCCTACGGGCCAGGGCAGAGCATCGCGGCCCCGTTCGGCACATCCCGAGTCCGTAAGATCCTCCCGGCACTCTCGTGCCGCGCGCTGACCGGTACGGACATCGAGGTGTACGGAGACGGCACCCAGATCTCCGACTGCGTGTACGTCGAGGACGTCGCCCGCACTTTCGTCACCGCGCTCGAGCACACCGCCGAGCACGGGCCGACCGAGAAGCCGGTGGAAGTCGGGCCGCTCACCTCTGTGACCGTGAACGACATCGCGCGCCTCGTCGCCGAGTACGCCGCGAAGGTCAACGGCCGCGAACCGGTCGGCATCACCCACCTGCCCATGCGACCCGGCGAGGTACCGAACGCCGTCGTCACATCCGACACGGACACGCTCAAGCAGATCGGCATGACCGCCGCCGACTTCGTGCCCCTCGACGAAGGCATCCGCCGCACCGTCGACTACTACGCCGGCACCTGGCTCCCCGGCTACCTGGCCGCCTGAGACAAAGAGAGGCGGCCATGGCCCGCTATAGGAAGAAGCCCGTCGAGGTCGATGCTGTTCAGTGGACAGAAGCCGCGCCCATGCGGACACTGACCGACTTCGCTGGCGGCCTGGTCATACTCAACGACGTCGATCGCGACTTTCGCGTCTACGACCGGCTCCACGACACATGGGTCGCCTTCGAGTATGGCGACTGGATCATCAGGGGCATCCGAGGCGAGTTCTACCCCTGCAAAGCAGACGTCTTCGCCGCCACCTACGAACCGGTCAAGGTCTGACGTGCGCATTCACATGTGGTCGGCCGACGAGTCCGGCTCTGGCGTGTACCGGGCCGTGCTGCCCGGCATGTCGCTGCAGTGGCTCGGCCACCAGGTGACATGGGGCATGCGGCTGCCCGACGACTGGCAGGAGCTGGACGTGATCGTCGGCTGCCGGGTCGCGAAGCCCGGAGTAAGCGAGCGGTGGCGGGAGCTGAAGGAGCAGGGCACTCGGCTGGTCCTCGACCTGGACGACGACTACCTGCACCTCGACCCGGCCAACGTGCAGGCGTACCGGCTGTGGTCCGAGCCGAGTCTCCGCCGCAGCCTCCTCGGCAACATCGCCGAGGCGGACGTCGTCACGTGCTGCTCTGAACCGCTTGCCGCCGTGCTCCGCGAACACCACGACGACGTGCGGGTCGTTCCGAACGGCCTGCCCGCCCAGTACCTGGGTGAGCCCCGCGACTACTCCCCCGAGGTGCTGTCCGTCGGCTGGGCCGGCACCGCATCCACGATGAACGAGCTCGGCGTACCGGGGGTCGTGCGGGCGCTGAACCGAATCGCCGCATACCCGCGCCCCGGCGGGGTGACGGTGCGGCTCGTCGGCATCGACGCGCCGACCGCAGTATCCCGCGGCCTGGCCGGCAAACGCCTCGGGGCGCTCGGCTGGGTGAAGGACTTCGGCCGGTATCTGCAGGCCGTCAGCGCCTTCGACGTGTGGGTGGCTCCCTACCGCGATATCCCGTTCAACCGGGCCAAGTTCGCGACCAAGTTCCTCGAGGCGTCGATGCTCGGCATCCCTCTGATCGCATCGGACATCGAGCCGTACCGGCGGGTGATCCGGCACGGCGAGAACGGCTTCCTCGTGCGCCACGAGCACGAGTGGGGCCGCAACTTGAAGCAGCTCGCCGACGATCCAGACCTCCGACAGCGGATCGGGATGACCGCCCGCGGTGAAGCATCGGGATCGATCCTTCAGGCGCTCAACCGGCAGTGGGAGACGGCGCTGATGACGCCCGCGAAGGCGGCGGCGTGAGCGGCCAGTGGCTTGCGCAGGAGGTGAGCGACACGGTGGTCCACGCCGTGCCGCTGGATGACCTCATCGTGCACGACTTCAGCGAGACCTGTCCGTGCGGCCCGCTCCCCCGGGCAATTCCACGCGACGGCAGGCCAGACGGCTGGGTCTTCACCCACCACAGCCTTGACGGGCGCGAGTTCAGCGAGCCCGACCACGGCGACGCAACGACAGGAGATGGCAGTGATTGACGGCCGCCGCGTGATCGCCTGGACTCCCTACGGCAGGCGCCGCACGTACAGCATCCTGATCAAGTACCTCCAGCGGGATGTCGAGCGCGGCCTGATCGACGAGGTGTGGGCGTTCATGAACACAGACCCCACGGGCCAGGAAGACGACGTCGCCTACGCGCACGAACTCGCTGAACAGCACGGCTGGTTCAAGCTGAAGCACCGGCCCGAAGGCATCAACCTCGGCCGGCTCCCCAAGCAGCGGTACACCGGCCTGGCCTATCGGTACATGACCGACCCGAACTCGGTGTACCTGAGGCTCGACGACGACGTGGTGTACCTGCATGACGACGCCATTGCGAACCTTGTGCGGGCCCGGCTGGAAATGCCGGCGCCGGTCGCCGTGTTCCCCGTGATCTTCAACAATGCGATCTGTAGCCACTTCCTTCAGGCCTGCGGCAAGGTGCCGATGGAGTGGGGCGAGGTCAAGCCGTACTGCATGGACCCGACCGGCTGGGCCAACGGACCCTTCGCCGTGAAGCTGCACGAGCTACTGCTCGACCACATCGAGCGCGACGCCGTCGAGGACCTGTACCTCTATCAGGACTTCCCGCTCGCTCCCGGCACGCAATTCTCTGTCAGCTGCTTCGCGAGCCTCGGCGGGACCTATGCGGGCCTACCTAAGCCTGGCGTCCTCGTCCCAGATGAGGAGGAAAGCTGGCACACGATCCACCAGCCGCTCGCCACCGGAGCGCCGAACATCATCCGTGGCGACGCGATCGTGTCGCACTGGTCCTTCTTCCCGCAGAAGCCCTTCCTGGATGGATCTGCCCTCCTGGGCCGCTACCGAGAGATCGCGGAGAAGCTGTGACCAACTGCAAGGCAGACGGCTGCGGCCGGAAGATTCTCGCCAAAGGGCTGTGCGACAAGCACTACCGCCGTGCAAGGAAGCGTGGCGACGGCTCGTTCGAGGACCGTCGGCGGTATCTCCACGGTGGGACGGCGCTGGAACGCTACGAGAACCAGATAGACCGGAGTGGCGGTCCAGATGCTTGCCATCCGTGGCTCGGAGCTCAAGGGAACGCCTACGGGGTGTTCTGGGACGGCACCTACACGCCGGGCGGGCACTGCCACCTCGTCAAGGTGCACGCATGGGGCTATCGGCAGAAGGTCGGTGCGCTTGAGCCGGGCGAAGTAGTGCGGCATCTGTGCCACAACAAGCTCTGCCAGAACGAGCGGCACTGGGCTAAAGGCACACCTCACGACAACGCACGAGACTCGATGGCGGCTGGCATCCACCTCGGGCCCGGCAAGATGACCAGCGCACGCGTCGTCGAGGCCCGGCGCCGCTACGCGGCTGGAGGACTTTCGCAGCGCGCCCTGGCGGCCGAGTACGGCATCAGTGAGGGTCACCTCCGCAACATCGTCAACTACCGGGTGTGGAAGCACGTCGGCTCAGCAGAGCAGGTGGCGTAATGGCTCAGCAGATCAGCGTTGAGGACGCTTTCCCAACATTCCGGCAGCGGTGCCGGGAGCTGTTCGAGGAGAACCTGCTCCTGCGTGCCCAGGTCGACGTGCTCGAACGGCAGCTCGCTGAGGCACAGAACGCGTCCCCGGCTAGCGGCGTGGACGAGACCGGACCGCCCTTGTTCGCGGACGAGCAGCGGAGTTAGGGCCTGCGCCAGCCGAGGAGTGATCCGATGGCGATGATGCCAACTTCGATCAACAGGATGACTTCGAACGTGGTCATGGTCCGTTCCTTGTCTATGCAATGCGTTGGGCGATGACGCCCTGGCAGGTGGCTGTGTTGGACGCCGAGGCGGTGCCCCACGTCCACGTGATCACCATGTCTGCTGCGGTTGTTGTCGACCTTGCGACGGCCGCGGCCTGCTGGATTTGCCTGTACTGACCGGGCAGCGCGGCGACGGCGACGTCCTGGTACACGGCGAGCGACGGACGCCAGGATCCGCCGCCGCCGGCCACGGCGCACACCAGGTCGAAGCGCGCGTTCCATGCCCTCGTCGTCACGCCGGTCGATGCTGTGATCGCTCCAGTTGTGCCCATGCTCGTACCCGCAACCCCACCGAGCCTCGCCTGCACCGTGAACGTCGGGGTGCCCGTCACGGACGCGATGCCCCAGGCCTCGACGCGGTAGATCGCGCCTGCCACTGGGTCGTTGGCGGGGATCGTCATGGTGGCGACGACGGTCTCCGCCACCGTGTTCGCCACGGTCGTGGTCGCGGCGTGTAGCTGGTTGCGGATCCGGCGTGTGCCGACGACGAAGTCCTTCCCGTCGACCAGTACCAGGTCGGCGTTGTACGTCGACGAGGAGTTAGGGATCTGCACCCAGGATGCGGACGCGGGTGCGGTGCCGTTGGAGAAGTAGGTGCGGTAGCTGGTGTCGGATTCGGTGATGGGCTTGCCCGCGTAGGGGGCGGCGGGCCGGGTGCCGGAGGTGACGATCTGAAAGCCGGCGGCGAGGTCGAGCTTGTCGAGGTTCTGGTTGAGGTCGGTCTGGACGTTGACGAGTTCGCTGCCGTTGTTGAGAGGGCGGTGCAGCCCGAGGCGCGACGTTGGCGTTTCAGGCATGCAGGATCTCCTCGGCGGGCCGGATGGGGAGGTCGCTGTGCTGGTGGACCCAGCGCATAGTGTCGACCTCTTCGCGCATGGTGCGCACTCGTTCTCGGTCTGGGGTGTGGGTGGCACGGATGGTGTCGACTGCGCGGGACCCGCGAACGTCGATGCGTACCGGGCACGTCTTGACGCGGCTGAGGTGGGCTTCCCGGGCGGCGCGCGTACTTTCGGCCTCCCACAGGGTGGGGCCGGGATCGGCGTAACGCTGCGGGGTGCCGTCGGCCTCATCGGTCATGGGCATGTGCGGCTCGTGGAGGAGGATCTCGAGGAGGGAGTCGGTGTCGGTCGGGTTCATGTCGTATTCGGCGGCGTACCGGTCGAGGGCAGCCATGGGGATGGTGTGGATGTGTGGCCTGCCGTCGGGCCTGAGTAGGCGGAACTGCCAGCAGGGCGTGTCGCCGATCTTCTTCTCTGCGACCGTCTCGACGGTCCAGGTCTCTGGCATTGCGTCTCCCTTCAGACCCTGTAGCACCAGAAGCTGACGTTCATGTTTTGGGTGTTGTTCCAGGAAACGGTGAAGCTCGTTGTCGATGAGGCGGAGACGCCCCACACGGTGGGCGTTGCTGTGCCGAAGTTGGAGGCGCGCAGCGTGACGATGGGAACCATGGACGTGAGCATCGTGGCGCCATACGAGTACGTGGCCCCTGCGGCGCTGGTGACGGTGTCGCTGCCGGTGAAGATGCCTTCGTTCGAGTCGACCGCCACGTAGTTCCGCCAACGCCCCAGGTGGCGCGTCAGGTTGGATTCGTACTGGTGATAGTTCGCCGTGGCGGCTGTGCCGTCGTCCCAGCCGACTTTCGCGTCCTGCACCCGGCCCCGGAAGACGCCTCCGTCGATGCCGCCGGCGTGGTAGCCGACGTGCGTCTGGAGTGATGTGACTCGGAGGTATCCGCCGCGCCTTTCCGCGGTGTCGGCGCGCACTATGCCGAGTTCTGTTGTTCCGTCGGTGAGGAAGAGACGCGAAAAGACGCTCACCCCGGCGTCGTCGAAGACGCCGGCGTTCATGCCCAGGTTCGAGTTGGTGCCGGAGGAGGCGGCGTTGATGTAGGCGTAGTTGCTGCCAGTGTTCGGGTAGAAGCGGAGCTCCGGCAGGTACGTGGCCGTAGGCATGATCTCCAGGCGGCGGCCTGATGTGCCGGAGCTGATCTGCCCGAGGAGGCTGACCGAGCCGTCCGCGGCAGCGATGTTGACGGTCTGGATACCGCCCGCGTTGTAGGCCTGCAGGCCGGCCGCATTGAGCTCGACGCGTGCTCCGGTCGTGGCGGTGCGGATAGAGGCGGCGAGGAGCCAGTTCGCGGACACGGTGCCGGCGGTGACCTTGGAGACGGTGAGGTCGGAGATGTGCGCGTCGTCGATGAGGAGCGCGGTTGCCGAGGCTGCGTCACTGGGGCCGGATTTGTTGCCGGTGATATCAACGGCGATGAGGCGCACGTACCTGGTGTTCGTTTCCTCGACTTGCACGGTGGCGACGACGGGGATCTGCGCCTGGATCATTCCGGCGGTGGCGCGGACTTTGCCCTTCAACGTGTCGTCGGTGGGTGTGAAGGTGGGTTCGTAGTCGACGTGGACCTCGAAGTGATCGAGGTCTGACTCCAGGTTGTACGTGCCGCCGGACGACTTTCCGAGCTCGTGCGTGATCTGAAGGGCGATTCGGGAGCCGGCCACCGTGGGTGCGGCGGGAGTGGATGGCGGGATGTTGTCCTCGGACGCGACGAACGTCGTGATGCTGCTCCAGGCGCCGGTGTTGCCGACCTTGTCGACGGCGCGGATCTGTATGTCGTAGCCGACGCCGGGTGACAGATCCTGTAGCTGTGCGGAGGATTCGCCCCAGGCGACGAACATCGTCTGCCACTGGCCGGTCGGGGCGACGAACGGTTGTGCCCATGTCTCCATTGCGGCCCAGGTGATCTGGGAGGCCTGGGCCCAGGTGGAGGGGTAGAGCATGTCGGCGTCGACGGCGTAGCGGATCTCGTAGTGGTCGCCGTCGAGGATGGTGGAGCCGTCGACGTTGTTGGGGGCACTCCAAGCGATGATCACGCGGGCTCGTGTGAAGCCCTCGGCAGTGAGGTACGCGGACCCGACGAACGGCTCGACCAGCACCGGAACGCCAGGTATCGACGTGTCCTGATTGGGGCGGGACCCGACCGGCTCTCCCCCGGCACGCTGCAGTGCGCGAGCGAAGCCGCCCACGGTGACGTTCACGGTGTGGCCCGTGTCGAAATCGACGTGGTCCGTGAGGTCGTACCAGGCACCGTTGGCGTCCCGGTAGGCGACGGTGTAGCCCTCGCTGATGGGCCACGACGTCTCGGTCACCTGCAGTTTGATCGGGTTGAGACGCTCGCCCCGGAAGGTGACTTCGTTGGCGGTGTCGACGAGTCCGGAGTCCGGGTCGTATACCCACACCCAGTCGCCGACATCGAAGGCGCCTTCGATGTAGTAGTTGTCGGTCTCCACGGTCAGGCCGTCATGCGTACCGGTGTACTGCTCGAGGAGCAGCTGCGCTCGGGTGTCCGCGTTGGTGACCGTGGTGTCCGACTCGGACGCCAGGCGGGTCATCTGCAGCGGGTTGCCGTGGATGTCCTTGTACGGGTTGGCGCCGGGGCCGATGTCGGCGGTGCCGGTGGCGATGGACTCGCCCTCGCCCTCGGCGAGGAGCACGATGCGTGTGGTGAAGTCCTCGGCGTCCCGCGTCACGGCGAACCCGCCGGACACGGACTCCAGTCCGCCGAGATCCTTGCCGGCCTGCTTCTTCGAGATGATGCACTGCGGGTCGGTGACGTACAGATCAGCCTCTGGGCCGGCGTCGAGGGTGCCGTCGCCGTTGACCCGCCACGACACCGGCGTGCCAGCGGCAGCGGCGAAAGTGTCGCACACGTACTGGATGGCCTGCCGAGGCGACTCGTAGACGTGCCGCCCCGAGTATGTGGTGCCGACCGGGTAGAGGGTGCCTTCAGTGACCGGGCCCGGTGTGGGCAGGAGCGCCCGGATCGTGTTCGCGAACGTCTGGCTGTTCACCTCAACGGCTGTCTCGAGGACGGCGCCCTTGTTGTCCTCGTCGCCGAGCCACACGGACATGCCGACGCCGGCGAGTTCGTACTCCTGCTCGATCTGTTTGGTGCGCCGGTCGTCGCCGGAGGTGCCGCGCTTGCGCACGACTCCCACGTAGCGGGCAGCGGTCAGCAGGTTGTCGCCGTACTGGTCAGGCGCCATACGGCCCGGCACGAGCGCGATGTGCCCGAAGTACGTGATGCGGTCCCACAGGTCTGGAGGGGCCGTTGGCCGCAGCGAGAAGTTCCACGACCCGGGAGCGGTCAGGATCTGAGTGACAGGCATCAGCGCCTCACCCCGTAGACCACTTCGGGAAGACAGCCGACGTACTGATTCCGCAGGTCGAGCGCAGCATCCCCGGAGGGCGTGGCAGCGCGCAGTCGGATGTCGTCGCCGTACAGCAGGACGCCGGCGCCGGGCGAGCCGTTGAGTGCGAAATGGACGGCGCCGAATGCTGTCGACGCGGGTGCGCTGAAGTTGGTGTCCATGAAGAACCAGCTGCCGCTGACCGGGGTGGTGGAGTTCGCGGACGTCGACAGGTACGCGCCGCCCCCGTCGTACCAGTTGATGTTCAGGGCGACTCCGCCCGCGATCGGTGCGGGGGCGTACAGCCACCCCGAGGCCCGGTAGCTCTGGCCGGAAGTGACTGGCGCATTGGCCGACTGCACCCGCGGCGCTGAGCCGGCGGTGGACGTGAGGAGTCCGGACCACCCCCCGTACTTCGACTGGGTGCTGGAGCGGGTGATGGTGGCGTTCGTCGCCGTCCAGCCTGAGGTGTCCGTGTCGAAGCTCGGGTTGGCGTTGAGTGACGCCTGGGAGCCGGCGACGCCGATCCAGAAGTCCAGCGTGGTGGTGGCGGCCTTTTGCACTCCGCCGTTGGCGTGGGCGGTGAAGGTGCGGGCGGAGCCGATCGCGAAGCGGTTGCCGTCGGCGTCGTCGTCGGTGGCAACCAGGTATCCGGAGGCGGCGAAGGATGTGTTGGTCTCGGCCGTGCTGCGGTAAGCGGCGAGGGTGTCGGATGTGCCGACCTGGAGATATCCCTCGACGAAGCGGGACCCGCGGCGCAGCGCGAGGTCCAAGGTCGCCCGGCCAGGGTTGAGACTCTTGGTCAGGCGCATGATGACGTGCTCGGGTTCGTTCTTCAGGAGCGTCGCGCCATCCCACGTGGTGATCGAGGAGGCGCTCCCGGCGACGCTGACGTTCCACGACTTGGAGCGCCATGCGCCCCCCGTGTGGGCCTGCACGTCGAGGGTTCCGGAAGCCGACGTAGTCACGTTGACGAGGCCGTTGGTCAGCGCCCAGCCGGTCGGCGGGAGGGCCTGGTCGACGCCGCACAGTTCTGTCCCCGACGAGGTCAGCTGGACACGGCCGGTCAGGTAGTTCGTCGGGGTGCAGCCCCACCGTGGGGACACGCCGGCCGGCACACCCCGGTACACGGTCATCGCCCCATCGGCGCCGGTGCGCGTCATCACCGACGGGTTGGTGGATCCGGTGTAGTAGCCGTAGTGGCCGATGGGCGGGGCGTGCCAGCGTTCGCCGGTGAGGGCGAAGTCGTTGGCGCGGACCGCGCCGGTCAGGCGGCTCTGCAGGTCGATCTCGGCGTCGGTGCCCAACCGTCTCAGGCCGATCGTCCAGTCCGATCTGACGACGTCGCCGCGCCACTCGGTGTACGCGGCGGAGACGCTGCCCAGTTCGTAGTAGCCGTTGCGTTCGGGCTTGTCGGTGAACGTGGCGGGGACCAGGGAGCCCTGCTCCAGCGCGGTCAGGTTGTCGTGACGCCACACCAGTTCGCTGCGGGTGAGTGGCGGATTCGACTCCTGCCCCGACAGTTCCAGGGATCGGCTCTCGCCGCTCGACTCGTTGGCTTCGAACGTCTCGCGGAGCATGAGCCGGCCGACCTTCAGGTCTCCGTAGTCGCCCTGGGGCATCAGCGGCTCACCGACCTCTCACGCTGGTAGATGCGCAGCGCGTCGTTGGTTTCCTTGACGAGCAGGTTGGCGATGCGGCGCCGCTCGGCGGGGCTGCTGGCCAGGTCGTTGCTGTTGACGTTCACCGTGAGATTGATGGTGGGTCCCGTCTGTGCAGCCGCGCTGCTCGGGGCCTGGATGCTCATCTTGTTCGGGGCGGTGATGAGGCTCTTGCGGGAGGCGACGCCGATGTTGAAGCCGTCGGCGGTGTGCTGGCCGAGCTGCATCATCACGCGGGACGGTGACTTGATCCCGAGGGCCTTCTTGATGGCCGCTTCCATCGACTTGGCGATCTTCATCATTGCCGATTCGATCGCGCTCTGCTGAGCAGTGAGTCCCTTCACCAGCCCCTCGGCCGCCCGCAGCCCGGCCCCGTACATCGCATCAGCGGCAACAGTTCCGGCCTTGTTAGCGGAAGTCGTCAGCTGCTTCTGCAGCTCGTTGATCCGGGCGATCTGCTCAGGGCTCGCAGCCAGCAGCGACTGCGCGGTCGCCATGCCGCCACCGGTGACACCAGCGGACGCAATGTCCTCGATCATCTGCCCGTTCAGGCCGCGGGCCTTGAGCTGCTCGAGCTGGCCGGCGAACTGGGTGGTGCGGCCGGCGTCCGCGGTCAACTGCTTGATCAGCGTCTCCGGCGAGGTGCCGTACTTGCCGACCTTGGTGATGTTCCCGAACGAGATCAGCGACGAGGAGATCGACGTCTTCAGGGAATCGAACTTGCCCTTCAGGTCCTCGAAGTTCGACTTCGCGGCGTCCAGGCTCTTGTTGACCCCTTCGAGCTTCTTCTGATGGGCGAGGAGCGCCTTGCCGGAGGCCGTCATCTTCCCGACGAGCGACGACTCGGTCTTCCCCGTGAACGCTGCTTTGATCTGTGAGAGGTAGGTGTTGATGGTGCCGGCGAGCGCCGACACCGAGTCCGGGGTGCCCAGGTCGCGGGACATCTCCGCGTTCTTGAAACCGGCCATCTTCCCGGCGGTGGTGAAGGTGACGTCACTCGTCAGGGACTTCCGGGCGTCCTTCTGCGCTTGGGTGAGGCCGCCCTTCGCGAACTTCGGCAGCCGGCCGTCGTTGATCGCGGCCATGAAGCGGGTGCCGTACCGGGCGACCGCCGCCGCCTTCATCACCCACTCACCGTTCGACACCAGGGCCGGGATGCTGTCCGACGTGCCCGTACCCGGGCCGATCGCGAGGCCGCCCATAGGGAACGCCTGAATCCCGCCGCCGGACGCATAGCCGCGCACCGGACCCCCGGATGCGTACTTCAGCTGCGAACCCTGGCCGCCGCTGGTACGTGCCGAACTGCCCGTGACGACGTACCGGGTTGTGATCGTGATGGTCTTGGATGCAAGTCCGTCTCGTGCGCGCTGTACGGCTTTGATGTTCGAGAGCGCAGAGCCTGTGATGGCGGTGACCTGCACCTTGCCGCTGGGGAGCTTCTTCGTGCGGAAGCCCACGTCCTCCAGCATCCGAATCGCGCCGTCGGTGAGAGCGCCAACGGTGACGCTCTTCGACCCGGGCGTCGACTTGATCTTCGAGATGACCGCGTCGAGGCCCGCGATGGCGTCCTCGCGGTGCATCTCGATCCGCGTCTCAGCCTTGTTCGGGATCTTCAGGATGGAGTCGGCGAACTGTGTAGCCTCCGCGCTGGACAGTCCCATCTGCTGCGCGTACTTGATGAGCTCGCTACGACCCCGCGAGTAGATCCCATTGATCTTTTCCCAGGGAGCGTTGCTCTCTCTTGCTGCCGCAGTCGCCGCATCCGTCTTCGCCGCAAGGTCGGCCAGCGCCGTAGCCGCGGCCTGCGCCTTGGGCGAGTTCGTGTCCAACTCGCCGTTGATCATGCGGAGCGAGCCGGCATTCTCCTTCGCAGCCTTGGCCGCGGCATCGATGGACGCCTCGAAGCCGATCATCCCGCCGAGTGCCGCGCGGTTCACATCGTTCAGGGCCTGGATCGACTGCCGCAGCCCGTCCGCACTCTGCTTCTGCGCGTCCAACTTGCTCTTGGTCGCCATCGCCTGCTCACCGAACAAGCCCATGGCGCCCGCGGCGAGCTCCTGCTCCAGCTTCTGGTCCCTCAGGCCTTCCTTGTAGTTGTCGAGCTCCTGCTTGAACTCCTTGAGCTGCTCCGGGCTCATCCCCTTGGTCATGCGCTCGATCGCGGCTGCTGCAAGGTCCGCGTGGCCGCCCTCGACGAGGTTCGCCAACGCGCTGTCGATGCCGTCCATCTTCTCGATGAGGTCTTCGGTGGAGTCGCCGGCACGCAGGAAGCCGTTGGTGATGTCGGCGCCCCAGTTGTTGATCGACTCGGAGATGCTGGGGTCGGCGACCTTGGCAACGACGTCGTGGAGCTTGCCGAAATCTTCGCCGAGCACCCGCGCGCCCTCGCCGGTGAGTCTGCCGGTGCTGCCGAGTTCCTTGAGCGACGTCGTCAGCCGGTCGACGTTCGGTGGGGCTTCGCGGCCGAGGTTGCTGAGCTTCTGGATGGCGATCACTGCGGCAGCGATACCGGCCACGATGATCGTGCCCTTCGCCGCGCGGCTGAGGACACCGAACGCTGCCGCCAGACCCGCGAGGCCGCCACCTGCAGCCAGCGACGCCGCGCGCATTGCCGCGAGGGACGCAGCGAACCCGGCCATCCCGCCGCTCAGCGCGATCACGCCTGCCGCGCCCAGCTTGACCAGCTTGAACGCCGCATACAACTGCAGGAGCGTACCCAGAACTTCAGGCGGGATCGCGGACACCAACTCGGCGAGAGCGTTCGCCACGTGCAGCAGCGAGATACCGACGTCGCTGCCGGCCTCCATCAGGTGCAGCAGGGCGCGGCCGAGGTTGCCCAATGTCTCACTGATGATGGGCCCGGCCTCGCGCGCATTGTCCATGAACCGTTCGAACTGACTGCTGTCACCAAAGGTGTTGAGCGTCTGGGACAGGTTGATCAGGCCGTCGGTCATCCGGTTCAGTGCGGCGCTGCTGAGCTTCTCGACCTTGACCATGAACCGGTCGAAGCCCGGCGACGCGACCCCGCCGGCGATCACGGTCATGAGACGATCGAGTTCCCGCGACGTGCCCCTCACGAGCCCGCTGGTCTTCGGCAGCAGCGCCGAGAACGTCTGGAACGTCTTCGTGAAGACGGGCATCGTGTCGTCGGCCAACGAGTCCGACCACTTGCTGTACGCGTCCTTCATCACCATGAACGACGCGGCAGTCTCGCGGGTCGCCTGCGGCATCTTCGCCATGGTGCGCGCGTACTCGTTCTGTGCCTTGGCGGCCTTCTCGGACGTCTTGCCTGACTCCTCGACGGCCTTCTTGTACTTCGTCTGGGCCTGGCTCGCCTTCGCGATGTTCGCGACTTGCTTGCCGGCTGCCAGGCCGAAGGCGACCATGCCTGCGCCGGCCGCGGCCATCGAACCTGCGGCGACTGCACCGGCAGGGCCGAGCGCGCCCATAGCCGCAACCACCCCTGTGATTGCTGAGAGGGCTTTGTCGGTGCGGGCTTCGACGTTGACGTGGCCGGACGCGATGAGGAACGACACGGGGTCAGACCTCCACGCGTTCGATCAGGCCAGGCACCAGAAGGTTCATGGCGTCCACGGACACCTCCTGAGGGGCGTCGGGGTCCGAAGGTGCGGCAGCGGACTGTTCGTTGGCTACGGCTGCGGCCATCGCCCCGGAGTAGACGGGGAGGCGGCGGGCCAGGGCGAGGAAGCGTCTGGCCGGCAGAGTGCGGGTTTCGAGGTCGATGCCGTACAGGGCGAGGAAGTCGGCGTCGACGTCCTCGCGGTACTCGATGATCCAGCTGTGTGCGGTCAGCTGGTCGGCGAAGGCTCCGCAGCTTTTCCCGCCGCGTCGTTGTCGAGGCTGTTGATGTGATCAAAGAAGCGGCTGCTGATGACAGCGGTCACCTGGTCGAACTGCTTCGGCGTGAGTTTCTTGAGTTCGTACAGCTCGATGAAGCGTTCATACTGGCGCTCACCGAGGAGGAGCTCGGCGAGGTACATGGCGGCGAACAGTGCCCCCTCGGTGCGGACCTTGTTGAGGCCGAGGTACACGATGCGCTGGTCGATGACCTTCGGAATCGTGAAGACCTCCCCGTCGAGGGAGAACAGCGTCTCGCGTACCTCCTCCTCAACCTCGCCGTCGGAGGTGAACTCAAGCGGCCCCGACGCTTCGTCAGGGGTGGGCACCGGAGCGGTGCGGGTCTTGGACGCTCGGGCGGTCACAGAGTCTCCTAGGCGGTTTCGTCGATCAGCTTGAACGGGGCGATCACAGAACTGACGTAGAACCCGGACCACTTCACGGTGAACAGGGTCTGCGCGTCCTTCTTGTACGTGGACTCGACCTTGTCGCTGGACAGCACCTTGCGGATGATGAAGCGCCTGCGCTTCTGGTCAGGGCTGAAGCCGTCGAGGATCGCCGCCCGGTACGTCGGCTGCGTCGCCGAGCTCGCGTAGATCGGCTCAAAGGACTTGAAGCCCGCCCCAGACGCGGCTGTGCCGTCGTTGAGGAGGTACTTCAGGTTCTCCAGCGTCGGCTCGGCGAGGTTCGTCTCGATGGTGAACAGCCGCTTGGTGAGGCGGGCGCCAGCGACATCGACGATCTGGTCGACCTCGAGGTCCGTGTACGTCTGGTCGATGGTGAGCTTCGCGCCGTCCTGTGTGCCGCCGAGGTCCGTCCATGCCGACGCAGCTGGGATCGCGTTGATCGCGGTGTCGAGGGGTTCGGTCGCACCGAAGTTCGCCAGGTACAACGTCCCCGGCCCCATGATCAAGTTGGTGGTGGTTACGGCCATGGCCTAGGACTCCTTGCCCTTCGCGGCGGTGTTGGTCTTGGCCGGTGCGGCGGCAGGAACGGGCTGGTCCTCGACGAGGATGCCCTGGCGCTTCAGGTCGAGGTACTCGGCCTCGTCGACCTCGAGGTCGACGTGCGGCTGGATGGTGGTGCGGACGGTCGGCATCAGGGCTCCTAGAGACGTGCCTTCTCGAGAAAGTTGCGGAGGTAGTGGAGGGCGGCTTCAACGCGTTCCGGATCGTCACCGAGTTGACCAATGCCGATGTTGCAGTTGTTGCAGAGCAGGCCTCGAACGGCGCCCGTTGCATGGCAGTGGTCGACGCGAAAGATCGTGAGGTGACCGCCCGTCGTGAGGCCAGGCTCTGTGGTGCCGCATATGGCGCACCGGCCGTCTTGGGCCTCGAGCAGAGCTTCGTACTCGTCACCGGTGATGCCGTACTTCTTCAGTAGCCGTGACGACCGGGCGTTCCGGCGGACCCGATCGCGATTCGCCTCAGCCCACTTCTTCGTGTACTGGATGTACCGCTGCGGGTCCTCTCGGTACCGCTCGGTCCGATTGGCCGATGTACAGGACTTGCAGTTGGTCTGGACACCCAGCCGGTTGCTCTTGGCCTTGTAGTAGTCCGTGAGCGGAAGGTTCTGCCCGCAACCTGGGCACACCTTGTGTGTTCCAACCGAGCCCTCACGTGACCATCGGGATCGCAGTTCTCGGTTGTAAGCAGAGCGGCAGGGCTTGCAGACGGATGAACGCCCCAAGCTCCCGTTCCTCTGCTTCGAGAACATGTCCAACTCCTTGGTCTCACTGCACTTGCTGCATGTCCTGGTCATGTCGTGAACTATGCCAGTTACTAAAGACTGATCCAGTGGATACTCAAATCTCCGCTGTAGCGTGCGTATGACGAGTCGTCCCCTGGCATCCGTCGCGGCTCCGACATGAAATGGGCGGTCATCACCCGGGCTTGTGGGTAGCCGGCAGGGAGGGCGAGGGTGCGGTGCATGCGGTCCTCGTCGTAGGTCGCGGCAACGAGGAGCTCGAACAGCGACGACGCCTTGCCCCACGGCGCCTTCCCCGAGTTGGGGTTGACCGCGTAGGCGTCGACCTGCACGACCGGCTCCCGCAGCGCGTAGTGCAACTGCGGCGAGCCGCCGGCAACACCGACGACGTGCACGAAGCCGTTCGCAGCCCAGGCCGTCGAGTCCGCGGGGAGGGTGGTGGCCACCTGGCCGGCCTCGATGCCGTCGGCGCCGGCGAGCCACGCCGCGGCGACGAGCTCGGAGTTGGCGAGCGGGATCACGGCCATCACAGAGCCCCCCGCCGCTTGTAGAGGGCGGGACGTATGAACGGCTGAGCGGGGGTGCCGGGGTGGAAGACCTTGTTCACCGGGTGGCGGGCGCCGGGCCAGTACAGGGCCTTCTTCGCGTTGGGCCTGATCTCGTGCGGCCCGGATCCGAACTCGACCGTGGACCAGTACGGCACGTTGCGAACCCCGACGCGCAGCTGACCGCGGTTCACCTCGTAGTACACGCCGGCACGGAGGCGTCCGGTGCGGACGGGGGCCATGCGTTCCATGTCGTTCTGGATCTCGCGGCCCAGCTTGTGGAGGTAGCGGGTGATGGAGTTGCGGACCCAGCCGCGCCAGCCGTGATTCACGGTCACCGTGCAAGATGCGCTCAGCATCGCCCTTCACCTCCTCGACGGTTGGCGGGCCTTGATGCCCCTGCCTGGTGGGCCGTTGACGGGCCGTGAAGTACCGGGCGGGGCGGGAATATGTCGGAGCCTCAGGCGGCTCGTCCTGTGCGTTTCAGGTCCACGCGCAGGGGCTGTGCGAGGGCCGGGTTGGAGTTCTTCGTGACGGACACGACGATGTAGATCTCGTTCGTCTGCTCGTCCTTGATCCGTTTGGTCTCGTCGATGTCGGTGCCGGGGGGAACGCGGCAGACGTGGGTGCGGACGATCCGCGGCGTGCCCGTGATGGGCTCGGACGCAGTGCGGGACGCCTCGATCAGCGAGGCGGGGATGGCAGTTGCGAGGACGGTGGCGCCGTCCGTCTCGTCGCCGAACGCATCGGTGCTGCTGCCGCCGAGGATGGTGACCCGGGTGGTGGCCAGGTTCATGCGCCACCGCCCATCGGCGTCCAGTGGTGCTGTTCGTCGGACGCCTCGTTGAGGACGGAGCCGTAGCCGCGCTGCCCGTCCTCGAACGCCGAGCGGACGTGGATGGTGCGGGAGCGCATCCACGAGCAGCGCTGCAGGGCCTGCTTGGCGCGCGGGCCGAGGATCATGGCCCGCGCGTCGAGGTTGGCGACGACGCCGTCCTGCTGCACCTGGTTGGCGTCCAGGCGGGTGTTGAGGTCGTACTGGCCGACTTCCCACGCCGCCTGGTAGGCCACGGCCTTGCGCAGCCAGTAGAGGTCACGGGGCCGGATCTTCGGGGTGTCGTCGTAGATCCGGTTGGAGAACGTCTCGATCGACGACTGGGCCTGTGTCAGCTGGACATCTGTCACTGTGACGCCGGTGATGTCGATGACCTGCTGTGCGGTGGCCCAGGCGTCGACCATGCTCAGCCCTCGCCGTCTTCGATCTTGTCGCGGGGCGTGGTCGTCTTCTCGGGCTCCGTGTCCATCGCCGAAGGGATCACGTCGACGCTGTAGCGCAGCTGGTAGGAGACGCCGTCGTGCAGGAGCTCGGCCCCGTCGAATGACACGTCCCCGCGGGGGTGGAGGCCGCGCTGGATGGCCTCGCTGAGGACGGCCAGCTTGTTCGGGTCGTGCAGTGGCCCGTCCTCGTCGCCGAGGTCGTTGCCGAGGACGACGAAGTCCTTCTCGTGGCGGGTGCCTTCGGAGCCGTCGGCGGACCGCTTGGCGGTCTCCTCTTCCGGCGTGGGCTTCTTCGCTGCGGCCTTCTTCGCCGTCTGCGCAGCCATGTTCAGACCCCGAGGAGGATCGCGGCGGCCTTCGGGTGCGACAGGGCGAACGCTCGGCGGGCGCGCATCTTCAGGATCGACTCGTCGGTCAGGGCGGAGAGCCCGTCGCGGCCGTCGATGAAGATGGACTCCGGCCCCGAGCGGCGTCCCAGGCGCAGGTAGTCGGCGTTTGCGACGATGAGGACGGGCTTGCCGGTGGGGGCGTCGGTGGCGGTCGCCGAGACACGGCAGCCGAGCGACCAGCGGCACGGCAGGTCGAACAGCGTGTCAGGGGTGCCGCGGTCGCCGCCCTGGCCCTGCACGAAGACCGGCTGCCCCTGGTCGTCCTTGATGGTTCGCAGCACGCCGCGGAAGGACGGGTGGGCGATGACGACGGTGCGGGACAGGTCGAAGTAGTCGCCGCCCTCGACGTCTCCGAGGGTGTCGGACAGGTTGTTGTACGTGACGCCGCCGGACGCGGCCACCGTGACGTTGTCGTTGGCCGTGTAGCCGAGCGCCGCGTCGGTCTGGGTCAGGGTGTAGTACACCGACGCGAACGGCACGCCCGCACCCGGCGCCGCGGATACGGCGAGGGTCGCGTTGTCGAGGAGCTTGGCGTAACTGGTTGCCCAGTCCTTCTGCTTGGTGGCGAGGATGTTCGCGAGCGAGTCGTCAATGTCCTCTTCGGCGATACGGATCGCCTTGCCCAGCTTCTTCGCGGTGAGGACGATGTCGTCGTTCGTCGACGTGTCCTCGGAGTACGCGCCGCCCTTGTCGACGACGGCCACGCCGACGCCGGCCGAGCGCGGGATGCTCTTGGTGTTGGAGCTCATCGACTCCGGGGAGGCGAGGGCCTCGACGGCGGACATCTGGTCAACGCGCTGGATGACCTCGGAAGAGTCCTCTTCCGGGATCCACGCCTCATAGGTGTTGCGTGCCACGGTGCCCTCCTGCGGGCGTGTGATGGGGAAGCTGTCGGGCTCGGGCCCCATCACGGGCGCCTTCGCATCAAAGGGCGGCGGCCGATCCGATCACCGGATCAATTCACCTATCGATGAATATACCTTCGGTTGTCAACCCGCGCGGCCCAGAACCTTCATCGCATGCCGCTCCGCAGTCGACTTGGACTTCTCCTCCGCCGGCTTACGGTCCGCAGCCGTCGGACGCACCCTCGGCTTCGGCTTGTCCGCCTGGAAGAACTCCGGGTACTCGCTCTTGATCCGGTCGACTTCAGCCGCCAGCCCGATCACATCGCCGTCGTCATCGACCGACAGCGACTCCAGATCGAGTAGCCGCATCACACGGTCCGTCGAGCCGCCGAGCCCCGCCTCCGACAGCGCGGCACGGGCCGCAGCCTGCACGAGGGGCGCCCGGTACCGCTTCTCGCCCTCCTCGCGGGCTTCACGCAGGGCCTTCTCGTGCTCGGTCTCGTTGGTGCGGGTCTTCTCTTCCAGCTCCTTGTTGCGGAGCCGGTGCCGCTTGCCGTCCTCGTTGGCCTTCTTCAACGCGGTCTGGATCCTGCGCCATTCGGCCTCGGACGGAGGCGTGAACGGATCGCTGTCAGCTGTGTCCGCCTTCGCGTCGGCGGGCGGTCCGGGCTTGGGCGGTTCGCCCTGCCCAGTCTTGTCACCGTTCTCGACGTCGATGTCGGCGCCCTCGGTCTCGGTGCCGGTGTCGTCCACGTCGGTGCTGTTGTCGAACTCGGTGTCGCTCATCTGCTGCTCCCATCTCGGGGTTGCGGGTCACCCATCACGGGCTGGTCGGAAAAGTGCGGTCAGGGAAACGGCCGGCACGCACCGCCAGGAGCGCGAACTCCTCGACGGACTTCGGCAATCCGGGACCGGTGCGTAGGAGTTCACGGGCTGCCCGGATGCGGGCCGCGCCGGATTCGGTCGGCAGACTCCAGCCGCGGGCGATCGAGCGGCGGGCCTCGCGACGCAGGGAATCCGGGAACGAGATCACGCCCTCGACGGCCCAGTCATCAAGCCATGCAGTCACCCGGCAGCGGCAGTTCGGGTGCTTCGGTGGCGCGGCCAGTTCGCTCCCGCGGCCTCGCTGCTGCGGGTCCCAAGACCAGCCGGCCGGGAAGTCTGCGTCGGTGGCCACGGTGAGGCCGGCGTAGGCGGCGCAGTTGACGCACGCATCACGCTCTGCGATCCATACCTTCTTCGCGCCGAGGTGCTCGATGGCGGCTTCGGCTGCCTCGTTGACGGCCTCACTCACGGTGGTGGTGATGTGTCCTCGGACCGCGGAGAGTGCGCTGCGGGCAATCCCGATCCCGTTCTGCACGCTGCTCCATCGGCGGGCCGCGGCGCCACGGAGGTCGGCGAGTGCCCGGTCGCGTCGGTCGGCCACAACATCCGCGACGGCTGCGGCGCGCTGCCGCAGGGACCTGGATGGGCGGGCGTTGACGGGGCGGCTGCGGCGATCGGTGGCCTCCTCGACGAACGCCGCATGCTGCCTCGCGCCGAGGAGCACAGCTTCGACCAGGGCGTCGCCAAGGGCCTCTTGGGCTCGTGACCCGAGCGGGGCCAGGAGGCGGCGGATGGCGGCCCGGATCGTGGCGAGAAGGCGCCGCAGCACACCCGGCTGGTTGGCCTCGGCAGTGGTGCTGCCGAAGGCGGTGATCCAGGCCGTGAGGGACCGCTGCGACAGGATCATGAAGCGGTCGTCCAGATCACCGATGGCGCGGGCCGCGATGCGGTCTTCGAAGTCGCGGACGGCGTCAGTCTGATCGTCCTGGACCAGCGAGGCGAGGGCCGCGTTGCGGTCCCGGCGGGCCATCACGTTCGCGCCTCGCCTTCGGCGAGCAGCTCGATGTCGGCCAGGGCGCCGTTCAGGAGCGCCTGCGCCTGATCGCCGGAGACAACCCCAAGGGCCGTTGCCGCCCCAAGCTTCTGAGCGGAGTCGGCGAGGGTGGCAAGGATGTCGACGCGGCGGGCGAGTTCGGCGTCGTCTACGCCGCTGAGCCATTCGTCGACCTGCTCCTCGCGGTAGCCGGCCTCCATGAGGGCCTGCTTCCGCGGCACTCCATTCTTGATCTTCTCGCCGACGGTTTCCCATCCGGTCTGGTCGTCGACGGTGGCGGCGGGCACCCATCGCACATCCACGGTGGCGCCTTGGATGCCCAGGAGCTGGAGGGTGAAGGTGAAGACGTCGCGCCAGGTTGCGCCGAAGCTGAGCTGCCGGTTGCGGATCTTCTTGACGAACGGGGCTTCCTTCGCCCGGATACTTTCACCGGACGGCACGTCTCCCTGCGGGTCGAACAGGTGCAGGGGCGTGGTGGTGATCTGTGCCATGGCCCGGACTTCGAACAAGATCGGGTCCAGGAACACGCCTGGTTGTGCGGCGTCCAGCTGACCAACGGTCTTGAAGCCGCGGAGCATCCACACCTCGCCGGGCCCGGCCTTGAGGCTGGAGTCGTCGCCCGTGTCGGTGGGGCCGCTGCTCGCGTCGTCGGGCGGGAAGTCGTCGAAGTCGCCAGGCTCCAAGTCGCTGGTGTCGGTGGTGGCCGCGTCAGTGAGGGCGTAACGCTGTGGGAAGCCCTGATAGTCGACGGTGCCCATGTGCGTGATGGACAGCTTATTGATGGCGTTCTGCGGGCCGTAGGCACCGATGTGCTCGGGTCGGCCGTAGGGCCGCGCCGTGCGGAAGTGGAAGACCGGCGGCCGGCCGTAGTCGTGGCTGATGATCCACGAGTCGGCGTCCTCGGGCGCGTCATCTTCTGGATCGGCGAGCCAGTGGATCCAGTCGCCGGCCTGCTTGCCGTCGGCGCCCGGTTTCGTGGTCCAGCGCTCGATGCGGTCCCAGTACAGGAGTTCGGCGCGCTGGACCTTGCCGAGGGTCCGCGTCTCGCACCACTGCTTGATGAAGTACTCGACCTCGCGGGGGTTCTCCTGCGAGTAGATCGCCCGGACGGTCTGCGGAGAGTTGTAGTGCATCTCCACGCCGACGACGGTGCCGTTGTCGTCCTCGGTTGGCAGGACGATCAGGTAGGCGTCGCCGAGGGTGCAGGCGCGGCGGTGGAGATCGAGAGCTTCGAGGTCCATGCCGTTGCCGGCCCACACCTGCGAGATGAGCTGGGTGTGTGCGTCGTCGGCGCCGGTGATAGCCGCGATTTCGAGGCGGTCGACGACCGCGTCCACGGGGGTCTTGCTGAAGTTCAGCCGGAAATCGACACCCGTGTCTTCGAGGGCGCGGCGCAGACGGGCCGACGCGAAGATCTCGGGGACCGTGCCGTCGTAGTAGTCCTGCGCCTGCCGGTAGTTGGGGCGCGCCTCGTCGAGCTGCTCGATGCCGTACATCAGGTCACTCGACGCCACAGCTACCACCCTTCATCAAGGCAATCATACGCATTCACCTTGGAATCAAAGGTAGCTTGCGCTCTGGGCCTTGGGGGTCTCCCTCTTCGTCGGGATGAATCGGCGCACCGCCGACCCCACAGCGTCGACCAGGTCATCGTGCGGGGCCTTTGGGAACGCGCACATCTGCTGCTCCACCTCCACCAGCCGCCGGGCGTGGATCACCCGGCCGCGCTGGTAGTGGTTCAACACCCCTTCGGCACGGGTGAACTTGTTCTCCGTCTGCGTGACGGTCTTCACCTTCACCGGCATGCCGTGCAAGATCGCCTGCCAGGTGTCGCCGCCCTGGTTGACCTCGATCAAGATGAGGCCGATCTGCGGGAACTCATCCAGGAGCGCCAGCACGCGCTCCCGCAGCAGCGGCCCCGGCTGGATCTTCAACCCGATCGCGGCATGCACCGTGCACCGCCTGTGCCGCGCCGACCAGGACACGACCGCCAGACCCGTGTAGTCCGAACCCTTCTTCGCCGTGACCGCCGGGTCGATCGACAGCATCATGTGCGTGACAGGGTCGACACCCTCGTCGCCCGGGTAGCGAAAGTCGTCCGGCGTCCACAACTCCCCGTCCGCGCCCATCGGGTCGTTGGCGTAGTTCTTCGCGAACGACCGCGTGTGCTCAATGGACTTGAGGTAGTCGAGCGGCCACTTGCCCGGCCAGATGCTCCGCTCCGTGCCGTTCGGGCGTCGCACGATCGGCGGCGTGTAATGCGCGCGGAAGCCTTCTTCCTTCACCCAGTCCGCGGTCTCGACACCACGGCCGTGCTTCACAAGCTGGTGCACGATGCTGCCGGGCATGGTGACCGTGCCGGAGATGACGACGCGCGCGTACACGTTGAGCGGCAGAATCGAGTCGATCAGGGTGGTGCGGCGCTTCCGGGCCAACTCGACGCTGTAGCTGCTCTCGTCGGGTTCGATGTCATCGCACAAGATCAGGTCAGGGCGGGTCTCGCCGACCTTCATGCCGAGGTTCGACGAGTCGATGCCGCGGGCCGCGAACACGAATCCCGACCGGGCGATGTACATGTTCTGTGTGTCGGCGACGTTCCCGCCCGAGGGGCGCTTGGCGGGCGTGCACAGGTCGAGGAAGTCCTTCCGCAGCAGCTCATTGCCGTCGATCTCCCGCTTGAAGGTGCCCAGGTGCGTCTCGGCCTGCGTCGCCGACGAAGCGAACGCTGCAGCGAACCTGACGTGACTATGCGCGGCAGCCCACAGCGGCAAGATCAGAAACCACCACGTGCTTTTGCCCATGTTCCGGGGAGCGACATAGGCGTCGCGCCGCTCGGCCGGCACGCTCGCCGGCCGCACCCAGGCGCGGGCGGCGCGACACCAGTCCAGGTGCGCGTCACCGAACGTCATCGTCCCCTCGGAGTCCCGGAGATGGTGCCGGACATAGACCAGGGCGAACAGCAGGGGATCAAGACGCGTGAGCAGGCGGCGCCCTTCAGGGTCCGCGAGGAGTCTGGGGTCGAACCGGGCCAGGTAGGCAGTGAGGTCGAAGGTCTCCGCATCCAGGCCGCTGAGATAGCCGGGCGCGCGGACGACAGTGGTCATGGTCAGAGCCCGCCCATGTCGACGTCGAACTCTTCAACCTCCGTCTCGACGCGCAGCATCAGCATTCCGACCGGAGCCGGCACGGGGCTCGCAACCGGCCGAATGCGGAGGGGTGCAGCGACTTCGTACCCTTGATGCTCGAGACGATCGCGGAGGTGTTGCGTGATCGCGGCCCGGTAGCCGCCGTCATGCTGCAGCCAGGCCGGAACAAAGGAGTCGAGAAAGTACGTCGCGCGGGTCACGCGTCACCGCCGTCGAGGATCTGCCGCTCCTCCAGCTGCACCGCGGCCTTGGCGTCCCGGATCATCTCCTGCAGTTCGATGTCCTGCTGGGTGACCTCGGTGACCTGAACTTCGGATCGCGCGGGAGCGTCAAGGCCGAGAATCTTACGCAGGGATTCGTTGGTGCGTCGACGCGACTCTTCAATGCGAGTGAGGCGGTCGATGGCCTGAAGGACGAACGAGTCGTCGGGCAGCGGCTCGCCGTCGAGACTGATGATCCGCCCGTTGTTGACGGTGACGTGCTCGCGCTCAAGCACTCCTCGCGCCGCCTCTTCGAGCCCGTCGAGCCGG
Organism: Streptomyces sp. N35; assembly: GCF_016464295.1. Taxonomy (NCBI): domain Bacteria; kingdom Bacillati; phylum Actinomycetota; class Actinomycetes; order Kitasatosporales; family Streptomycetaceae; genus Streptomyces; species Streptomyces sp. N35. The sequence goes on from NZ_JAEIMH010000006.1 coordinate 153,425, forward strand.
ACGAGGCCGGCTTCGAGTCGCTCGACCTGGATGGCACGCCAGGCTTCAAGGCGGGGGTCGACGCGCCGCGCTGCTTCAGCGTAGATCAGTTCCTTGGCGGTGGTGACACTGATTCGATGTCCGCCGGTAGGCCCGTCGGGGGTCCGGGACAGGGCATCGATCTCGCGCAGGCTGAGCCCCTTGAGCCGTAGGTCGAAGATGATCGCGGCGAACTCGGCGCTCTTGGCGCGGTCCTTGCGCCGGTACGGCGCGGATCCTCCCGCCATCCCCAACACCCCTCAGGTAGCACCGGAATCAATAGCACAGAACCGCTATCACCTTTGAATCGTAGGACATTCAGGCGCTTTCGTCGCCACGCCCACTGCCGACCCTGCCGCCACCGGTACACCATCGAAGAACACCACCAACACAGGAGGCCTCCATGGTGACTTCGAAGGGCGGCCAGCACGGCTTTGTCTACGGCTCCCGCCACAGCGCGCCGCAAGGGCTCGAGCAAGCCGAAAGCCACCCGGATCAGCAACCGACGGCCGCGCCTTCGCCGCGCGGTCACAGATGGCGCACAGCAGCCATGACACGGCACCGACGGTGACAATGAGTGCATGAGCGAGCCCATCGACCCCTACGAGCTGCGTGCTCGACAACTCCGCATCCTGGCGAGCCTCCACAGGAAGAGGGCGGCCGAACTGGAGATGACCGCGCAGGCGGGGCTAGCGGTCCGATCCATGCGCAAGCTCACCGAGACGCTCACCGAGGCGGAGGTACGTCAGATCGCGGAGCACCCGGACTTGGCAGAGCTGAACGTGCAACTCGACGGGTTCTACGAAGGCCCGGAGCAGTAGCCCACCGCGCGACAGCGGCCCCGCCCCGGAACCCGGGAGCGGGCCGCTGCTGGTGCTGGTGCTGCTGTCAGTCGTCAGTGAGCCAGTCCACGGTGTCTCGGCCCTCCGGCGACATGTTGTCGAAGATGCCTTCCAGTACCAGCCCTCGATAGTCGTCCTTCTCGACGCCCTGGCAGGCGGTCGGCTTGCCCTCGACCTCGGGTGTATCCGCTCGTGCGGCCAGCGCCTGGCGGCAGTCGGCGACGAGGTCGTCATAGGCCTGAGCCTGGTACCAGACGACACCGCCGGCGATGACGATGGCCGCGAGGACGCCGGACACGATGATCCAAATAGTGCGTCTGCTCATGTTTCCCCCCAATGTGCTTGGCGGGATGGTAGCGGCCTCGGTATCGCCGGCATGGCGGGTTCGCTGCAACTCGGTGGACTACGCCGCCGGTTGCGGGTCGAGGTGGCAGTAGTGCCAGTCCGCCTGCTCGTGTGGTTCGGCGCCGAACATGCGAAGCACGTACACCTCACCGCCTAGCTCGAGCATCCCCGCGGGCCGGCCGCCCTCGACCACCGGCACCGTGACCTCCCGCCCATCACACGGCCCGCCCTCAATCCCCAACGTCATCATCTGGGGACCAACGGCGGGCCAGAGGTGCGGGTTACGTCCCGAGTCACTTCTCCATCTCGTCGAGGAGTCCGTTGATGACGAAGTGGAGCCGGTCCTCGGACTTCTTCGGCCCAGTCTTGCTCTTCTCTTCCGCCTGCTTCGCAAGGAGACGCAGCAGTTCCTTGTCGTCGGTGCGGTCGCTGATGGCGGACTTGCTGGCCTTACCGAACATGGTGTTCTCCCTCAGTTGTGGGTGGAGCTGCGGCCCCACCAGCGGTTGTAGTTCTTGATGTTGTTGATCGTGTCGCCGCCTCGGATCGCGCGGGCAGGCATGCGGGTTGCGAGGAACAGCAGGGCGAAGGCGAGCATTCCGCCGGTGCCGAACCCTGCGACGGCACTGAACACCTGGGCCGCGCCCCAGCCGGCCCCCGCGGCGAACGCACCACCTGCGGCGAGGACTTGGGCGCGCGGGTCGATGCCGTACCGCTGCGGAGTGGGCGGCGGCTGGGGCGGCTCGAAGAACGTCGCGGGCAGGACACTGCGGTCGACGCCGACGAACAGCGTCGGATTACGCGGGTCCGCGACGTAGATGATGCGCTTCTCGGTGGCGAGCTCAAGCTCGCCGCGACGCTGCGGGTCGGCGTACCACTGCCCGGCCGTGCGGTGGGGCAGCCGGTCGGGCAACGGCTGAGTCATGGTCTCTCCTCGTGGTCAGCGGCGGGTGCAGTTGCAGCGGGGTCCGTGAGCTGCGCGGCACAGGTCCTGGATGGTCAGCCCGTGGAGCGAGCCGCGGTGCTGGACGTTCCTCTCGACGACGCGGCCGGGCTTCCCGGTGGGGACGTCGATCTCCCAGCCGTCGGTCTGCCACTTGTTGCGACCGACCTTGCGGAGGGTGCCGACCTTCTTGATCCGCGGCTTCGAGGCGGCGCGCTGCTCTTCGGCCTGCCACTTGGTGGCGCGCTGACGGGCTGCTTCCTTCCGTCGGGCGGCGTTGTCGAACTCTTGCCGCCGCTGCTGGCTGCGGAGGTACTCCTCTTCAGGGGTGGGCATGTCGGAGAACTTCGGGCGTCGGTTGAAGAGGCTCATGGTCACCACCAGCTCGTCTTGCGGGTGGCCCTGTCGACGGCCTTGTCGCGCTTCTTCGCGTACTCCTGGTCGCGCTTGGCCTGTTCGACTTCGCGCCGGATGGAGCGTTTGTCGTCCTCGCGGATCGCGGCCCGGTCGAGGAGCCGGTCGATCTTCCGCTCGAAGCGGTAGCCGGACTTGCCGCGGGACTCGCGGATCTCCTTACGGGCTGCGAGCCACACGATCCGCGCGGCCTCCGCGGGGTTGACGTCATCCTCGTTGTTGATCGGCATTGGGAGTGCTCCTCCAAGGTGGTGTTCAGCAGGTGATCTGGCGCGGCGCCGTACCCCCTCTACCGGCACTACCTCGCAGGTCAGAGGGGTCTACCGGGGGTACTACCGGGGTAAAGGGGTCCCGCTACTTGAGGGCCCCCGGGTAGAGGGGTGTTGATATTGAGTTGGTAGTGGGGTTGGTAGTGCCCGGGGGCCCTACCTCATGCCGCGGCAAGGTCGTTGAGGATCTCGATGGGTACGGCGTCCTCGATGTCGCGGCGCTGGTAGCCGGCTCGGTTTTCGCCGCCGATCTTTACTTGCTTGCTGGAGCGGCGGACGCCGGCTTTGTCGAGCTCAGCGGCGAGTTGCTCCGCGTCCCAGTCGCCGTAGGTGTCCTCGTCGAGCCGCACGAGTCCGGCGAGGAGGTCGGTGGTGAAGATGCGCACGCTGTGCCGCATCACCTCGAGCACGTCGGAGATGACGGGCGGGATGAGGTAGCCCTGCTCGTCGGCTGCGGCCGGCACGTCACCGATGGCGTCGCCGCTGAGCTGTCCGATCTCCTTGCGCAGGGCGCGGCCCCGGGCACACAGGGCGGTGAAGGCGCTGCCGTCGAGGTAGTCGGCCAGAGCGGTGAGGAATGAGGCGGGCCCTGTGACCAGCACACCAACGCCCTGGTGCTCCTCGGACAGCACAGAGGCGTCTGCGCCCTGGGCGGCCTTGCCCTTGCCGAGGACCATGTCGGAGCTGGTCTGGTCGATGACCTGGGTGCAGTACCGGATGGTGACAATCTCGCGGAGCTTGGTGGGGACCGACTCGGCGTCGGGCCGCTGCGACGCGAAGTTGCTGATGAACCCGGCACTGGGGCCGCGGCGGGCGATGCGGCACAGGTCGCTGATGACCTCGTCGCGTTCTTCCTTGTCCATCGCGGTGAGGAATTCCTGCAGCTCGTCGATGGTGACGAAGATGAACGGCAGCTTGTACCGCTTCTGGATCTCCGGAGTGAGCTTGGCCTGCGGGCAGAGGGACGTCGGCAGGGACCGGAACAGGGCGTAGCGCCGCTCCATTTCCGTGATCAGCTCTTTGAGCATGGCCTTCAGCGCGGCGATCGCCTCCGTTTCCGCGCCCATGACCAGGCGGTGCGCGATCGCACGCAGGGGGATCCAGTCGGCGCCGCCCTTGCCGTCGGCCATGTAGTGCCGTGCCCACGGATCCAGCACCCCAGCGGCGGTGAGGAGCCGCTGAGAGAACGTCTTGCCGCGCCTCGGGAGGCCGCCGAAGAACATGGACTGCCAGATGATGGGCAGGTCAACGCGGTTGCCGCGGGCGTCACGGCCGAACGGGATCGGGTTCCAAACCGAGAACGAATCCATGGCGAGCAGCGGAGAGTTGTTCTTCGGCTCGCCATCGAGCAGGTACGGGTCTTCGTCCGCCACCCACATGGACACCCGGCCGGCGTGCCCACCCTTGGCCGCACGGACCCGGGACATGATGACCTGAATCTCGTCAACGCCGAGCTCAGCAGCTATGTCATCACGCTTAGCCAGGACGTCGGCGGCCTTCTTGCCGCCGCCGCGGGGCAGGTCGAAGATGACCGACCAGCCGTTTCCGTCGCGGATGGGTCCGACGATGCACGTGACCTTTGGGCCTTCGTCGTCGCCCTTGCCCTGCTTCAACAGCCCAACGGCGCGCAGGGCGTCGTTGAGCTGCTGCGCGGACATGTCGATCCGCAGCGGCGGGCAGGCGTGGTCGAGGATCTGCGACTCGCTGGACCAGCCGATCGCGGTCAATCCTGCGCACGCCATGCAACCGACGAGGGTCTGCAGGCCGAGCGAAGCGAACGACAGGGCGCCGGCCGCGGCGCCGCCGAGCAGGACGGCAGTGGTCCACCGCCAGCGGCGCGCCTCGGTACGCGCTCGGTGCGCCATCTGGTGCTGCATGGCGAGGCTGGCGTCGTCGGGCTTGGCCTTCGACTGTGCGGCCAGTGCCTTGACGGTCCGGCTGTGGTCCTGAGCTGCAAGAACGGGCCACAGGCGGCGCCCGCCCCGGTAGGCGCCCCGCACCGAGTAACCGACGACTTTCGCGCCGTACTTGGGGCTGCGCAGACCGTGGTAGCGGGCGTGCCACCATGCGGCCTTCCACAGCGCCGTGTGGTTGGCGCGGAAGGTGGCCCAGTTCCGTGCCCACGCCGGCAGGACCGGGGTGTCGGGGACGGTAAGCCAGTCGGCCAGCGGGTTATCGGCGCGGTCAACGGCCTCGACAACCTCCTCGGCTGCGGCGATGACGGCTTCGTCATCCTTCGCCAGGCTGACGGGTTCGATGGTGGTGGTCATCAGTTGTAGCCCCCTCCGCCCTGGCCGACCTGAGGGTCGGAGGCGGTTGTGGTGGTCTTCGGCTTGCGGGAGAGGACGGAGCGAACAAAGTTGGGTTCGACCTCGAGGTGATGCCGCTTCTCGACCTCGGCAGCGATGTCCTTCGCCGGCGCATCAGGCCCGAGCAACAGCGCAACATCCCGGATCGCGTCGGACTTCGTGAGCACGGGCTGAGGCTGACCGACCAGGGGCGCAACAGGTGTTGCGCCCTGTTGCGGCGCCCGGTCGATGGTCGTCCTCACCGGCTCGCCGCGAAGTACAAGGGCGACCTGCACGGCATCGACGACGACGCCGTAGGTGATCAGCAGAGAAGCCAACTCGGCAGGGGGCAGCCCGGGTTGCGCCTCGTGTGCGATCTGGATGGCGTCGGCCGGGTCCATCTCGGCGAAGCGTCGGCGCAGGACCGCCTGGGCGGACCGATCGGCATCCGGGAGGACGGCCGGCTCGCTGCGCCCGTACATGCTGGACAGTGCGGCGTCGGCGCCATCGCGGAGACGCTGTCGCTGAACGTCGACGAGGTCCAGGCCGAGGGCGTTGTCGCCGCGGCCGGCTTTCTCGGCAAGCTTCCAGCTCTCGCGCAAGGCGGCGTCGCGCACTTCTTCGTCGGGGTGGTGCTGGGCGACGGCCTGCTTGTAGGCGATGCGCTGCACCGTGTCGGCGTTGCGCCTCAGCTGCTCGGCATCGACACCGGTCCGGTAGGTGTTGACGCGGCGGGCGATCAGGCCGAGGCCTTCGGCGGCGCCACTCATGGCCATGGGGGTGATGCCGTACACGACGGCCTCGCCGATGTTGCGGGCGATCATCACGCCTGTTGCGCACGCCCCAACTGGGGCCAGCCACAGGCCGATACGGACGATGCTCGGCGACGGCTGGTCGAGCATGGTGAGGCACAGCATCGTCAGGGCGAGGACCAGCGCCAGACCCTCACCGGCGGCGACAACACCGGCCGCGGTGGCTTCCCGGTGGAACTGGGCTTGCACGTTGCTGTACGTGCCCCACGCCCCAAACCCGCCGACGGCGAGCATCAGCGCCGTGGCGACACCGAGCACCGCGTACTGCCACATGTTCAGGTCGCGGTGGTCAAGGGCGCGCATCACGCCCACCTCCGGTGGATCTTGTGGCCGAGGATCGTGACGGCCACTGCGACGAGCAGGGCAGGCTGTTGAGCGGCGGCTGTCGCCCCGGCTATCGGCGCCTCGAGCAGCCACGGGTAGTGGACGGTGAGTGCGGCGAGTACGAGGCACAGCAGCCAGGACGACCAGCTCACGACAAACTCCTCTCAGGGGATGGGGTCAGTGGCTCTTGCACTTGCCGCGTGCGCAGCGGGTGCAGTCCTCGTCGATGCGGGAACGGATCGGGCCGAGCGTCGTACTGGCGACGGTGTCGGCGGCTCGGCCGCCCTTGTCGCCTCCGAACCGGGTGCCGGCGCGGTGCATGGCAGCGGCGGTGTCATCGAGGGCTTCGGCGGACTTGCGGCTGAACAGACCCATGAACTTGTTCCTCTCGGGCTGGCCAGTGGCGGTCACCACCAGCGGGATTTGGGTTTCGGTACGCGGCTGCGGCAGCCGTGGATCATGTGGTCAACGCACTGCGGGCAGTCCTCCCGCGGCGCGAGATGCCGGTGCGCGTCCCGGTCGTGGGCGTGATGCCAGCACTGCGGGCACTCACCCGGCGGCGTCTTCATCAGCGGCGGCGTGCTACCTCGGCACTGATGTCGTGGTCGTCGATGCCGTGCGCGTCTGCCATCTGGTGCCATTCGCGAACGGCGCTCCGCCACTGCGGGTCAGCCGTGTGATCGCGGCCCTCTGCCTGGATGCCGGCGGCGATGCTCCGGCACGTGTTCATCTGGTCCGCCGCAGCGCCCAGGGCGTCGGCGGTGCGGGCGCGGTCGTCGATCTGGCTCTGCAGCCATGCGGGCTTAGCCATGACGGGCTCCTTCCGGGTCAGTTCTCGTCGGTGTCGTCGGGGGTGGGGTCGGGCAGCCGCATCGAGAAGGTGATGGCGTAGTCGCCGTCGGGCTCGACCTCGACCTCGCTGCCGGACTCGGTGGTGTAGCGGGCCATCGCGGGCTCCTCTCGGGGGTCAGGTCCAGTCGACGGAGCCGGCACCGTTGCGGCGCTCGTAGTCGTCCCAGAAGCCGGCGGAGCGTTCCTTGCTGGCGCGCTCCGCGTCCTGGAACATGCGCGCCTCACTGGCACTGCGGCGGGCGGAGGCCGTGCGAGCCTCACCGCCGCGGCGCTCGGATCGGGTCTCTCGTCGAGCACCCGATGAGGCGGATCGGAACAAGCCCATGACGGGCTCCTCTCGGGTGGGGTCAGCGCTCGCTGGTGCTCTGCTGCGCGAGCTGGATGGCAAGGCGCGGAAAGTCGGCGACGGCATCGAAGTCGGCGAAGGTGACGCCGTGGATGCGGACGGCGGCGAGCATGTCGCGGAGGATCGAAGCTGCCGTCGCGACCTGTTCCGGCGTCGGACGGTGCGCGGGCGAGTACTGGGCTGCTGCTTCGCCGATACGGGCGCCAATGTCGTCGAGCTGCTGCTGATCCATGTAGGGCTCCTTCCTGGGGCCGGGTGTCCGGCCCCGAAACGGTGGTGGTGTGGGCGGGTCGGGTCAGCGACGGGATGCCTTGGCGGCCTTCTCGGCGACGACGACACGGTCGTTCGCGGCGAGGTACTCGCCGGTCTCCTCGCGCTGACCGCGGGACACTCGCTCCAGCTCCTGGCGGGAGTCCTGCAGCTCGGCACGCGACTCGGTCGAACTCCTGCGGAAAATCCCCATGGCTTCCTTCCTGGGCCGGGACTGTCCCGACTCCCCTCAACCGGGCCCGTGCGAGACGGGCCCGGCGGGTAGCCGTCAGTCCTGCTTGCGGCCGTAGGCGGCGTCGAGCTCCTGGGTGACGTCGCGGCACTGGCCGGACGTGACCTGGTCGTAGACCTCTTGGCCCTTGGCGACGTTCTCCGGAGTGGTCAGGTCGACGGTCTGCTGCTCGTTGCCCATGACGGGCTCCTCTCGATGGCAGGGATGAGGGACGGTTCAGGCGGCGGCCGGGTAGTCGAAGCCGTCGAGCTCGTCGACGAGCAGCGGGTCGATCGCGGCGGCGTGCTCACGGATCAGCTGCATCAGGTCGCGGCGGCCTGATGCGACGGCCTCGCGATACTCGGAGATCAGCTGCGCGGCGTAGGCGTCTGCGGTATCCGCGACCGACACCCGCTCGCGGGCCTTACGGCCGAAGTCGGTGGCGCCGAGGTCGGCGTCGAACAGGAACGAAGACATCGCGGGGTCCTCTCAGGGACGCAAGGGGGGTGGGTCCGCGGGCAGCGAGGCCGGGAGGTGAGCACCCGCGGGCCGCGGGGATCAGGGCTAAGCCGGGACGACGACCAGGAACTCGTCCGACCCGAGATCCATCACGACCTCGGCCGGCTCGCCCACAACACGGCGGGCCTGCGCGAACTCCTCCGCCGGCCACGAACCACGCGGACCCCCGGCAGAGAATCGGGCAATGACGACACGGCGGGTACGGGAGGTCACGGTGGCGCTCATGCCGGCACTCCCTGCTTCAGGGAGGCGGCTGTCCTGTCGATGAGCCGATGCAGTCGCGCCACGGCCAGCTGAAGCTCCAGCGGGCCGTGCGCGGACTCAAGCTCCACACGAATGAACGCCGCAGCCCACTCACTAGACCCGATAAGCGGGTGAACGGCAGGGGCGGGGTTGTCGACACCCGCAGAAACGCGCCGCTCAGGGGCAGCGGTAAGCTCAGATACAGCCATCAGGGTCTCCTCTTCAGAACCTGTTGGTCAGGGCCGGCACGCGAGGTGAGAGTCGCGTTGTCCGGCCCGTTTTGTTTTGTTGTGCTCGTCGCCCGCGGACCAGGTCCGGTGAGAGTGGACGACTTCGGCTTTCAAGTTTCGACTTGAAGGCCATGTGAACGAAGCTAGACCTCCCCAACTCGCGCTGTCAAGCGTGCACTTGAAGGTGGCGTGTTCCGCCCCTACGCTCTCGACATGACCTACGCCCTGGAGCCAGCGATCGCGACGCTGATCGACGAACTTGACGCCATCAGCGACCCGACGCATCGGTTCGAGGCGACTGTGATCGTCGAAGCCCGGCTCGATGCGGAGCTCCGAAAGGTGCGCCAACGGATCGCGGTCGAGCTGTACGACGGCGGCATTCGGACGTACCGGGAGGTCGGCTCGATCATGGGCGGGGTCACCGCGCAGAGGGCGGAGCAGATCGCCAAGGGCAGATGAACGGGAGTTCCTCATGCCATCGAGTCAACGGGAACGGCGCGCTGGTCAACATGCGCGCACAGTGCAGCCGCAGTGCAGGGATCACGCACCCACAGTGCAACTCTCCGCCGGACCCGCCGCGAGGGCCGAATAGTGGACGTCGTCGACACGTGGACCGGCCAGCTCGCGACCGCGTTGCAGGATGCGTTCCGGGACACGAACGAGCGGTTCGCTGAACGTCTCGGCATCGGCGTCCGCACCGTGGCCTCGTGGCACAACAAGCCGACCACTAAACCGACTTCTGAGATCCAGGCCGTGCTCGATACCGCATACGAAAGGGCAGGTGAGGCTGTGCGTACACGGTTCGTCAGCTCCGCCCGCTCCAACGGTGGCGGCATGCAGGCCCAAGCCCTCCGGGTCGCCATCGCCATCGTCGTGCGCGGCAACGAGGTGCTCCTCGTATGCCGGCGCGGGGACGAGCGGCTGCGCTGGCAGTTCCCCGCTGGCATGGTCAAGCCCGGCGCGCACCCTGAGGACGTCGCCATCCAGGAGACGGCAGCCGAGACGGGCGTGCATGCCGCGGTCCGCGAGCAGCTCGGGGAACGCCTGCACCCTCAAACCGGCGTCATGGCCTGCTACTTCCTGGCGGACTACCTCACCGGCGAAGCGGTCAACGCCGATGCCGTTGAAAATTCGGCCGTCCTCTGGGTAGCGATACGGGACCTGCCCAAGTTCATTCCCGCCGACAAGATCTATCCGCCGATCATGGCCGCACTGGAGGCTGCAGCATGAACGAGACCACGACCGACAAGCCCGGCATCTCCGCGGCGATCATCGTCGACGACGGCCGTGTCCTCATGGTGCGGCGGCGCATCTCTGAGGGCGAGTTGATGTGGCAGTTCCCCGCCGGCGGTATCGAGGCGGGCGAGATCCCCGAAGAGGCCGCGGTGCGCGAGACGCTCGAGGAGACCGGCCTGACGGTGAAGGCCGTGAAGCTGCTCGGTCAGCGCGTGCACCCGAAGACCGGACGCGAGATGTCGTACACAGCGTGCGAGCCGGTCGAAGGCGGAGCCTTCGTCGCCGACGCGGACGAGCTCGACGCCATCGCCTGGGTCGCCCATGCGGAGATCCCGGAGTACGTGCCTTACGGGCTGTTCGAGCCGGTGCAGGCGTACCTGGATGAGACGCTTACAGGATGAGTGATCTCGTGCAGTGGCTAGGCGCCCAGCTCGACGAGGACGAGGCCATCGCGATCCGTGCTGCGGAGATGGGTCCATGGGCTCTGGGCGACAGTCCCGATGATGACCCCAAGGCGGTGTATCAGGGTGAGTACGGGAGCACGTTGATCGAATGCCCCCGGCCGGCCGACGCTGCTCACGTGGCCCGCCAGAATCCGGCGCGGGTGCTGCGCGAGATCGACGTCAAGCGGCAGCTGCTCGACCTGCACGCGCCCGGCGAGATGGACTACGTGGACGGCGATGTGTGCATGGCCTGCGACGTGCGAGGCGGCGAGCCGTTCTACCCCTGCAAGACGCTGCGCCTGCTCGCCCTGCCCTACGCGGACCGGCCCGGCTATGACGCCGAGCGCTGGGGGTTGTAGAGCCCCCTCATCGCGAACGTCTCATCCCGGCCGGAGGGGTGCTTTGCTGCCGTGCTTCGCCGGTGACTGGTCTGCTGTGGTGCGCTTTTCTCCAAGACGCGTCGGGGGTGGCGTTGAGATCTTGACCTGCCACTCAAACTCGACGATCACGGAGGGCTCGTGAAGCTTAAGCGACACCTGCGGAAGTGCCTGTTCACGCTGGCGGCGATGCCGGCAGTGCTGGCGCTTTCGATCAGTCCCGCGCAAGCAGCAGACACCGGGCGTTGGGACATCACCGGCAACAACGGTGACCTGAAGGGTGTCTGGGCTCACGGCAATCTGTGGCAAAACCCAGAGCGCCGATTCCACCTGTACGGGGAGGTCAAGGATACCGTCGGCGACGGCAAGGGCGCCGCACTGAAGATCGACGCATACTACAAGGATGGCGGCCACCGTCCCGAGGTCGTCACGAACACTCTAGGGGCTGGCAAGGTCGTCACATTCGACTACAACTTCGCTTCGAACGTGGACTTTTTCCTCATGAGGGAATGCTTCATGGTCAGGAATGAATGGGGCGATCCCGTGCTGGGTGAGTGCGCCGCCCCCGCATTCTGGCGCGATATGTAGCGCATGGCCCGAGGTGCGACGAAGCCCCGAACCCTGGGAGAGGTTCGGGGCTCTCGTGTACCCGAAGGTACGGTTCCCCGCACCGCACGAACGCCAGCCAGTTGAACGTCAAGCGGCGCGCGTAATGGTACGGACGGGGACTGATACTCCGCAGGATGCCCTCAGGGTTGCTGTTTGGTGAGCTGGTCAATGATGAAGGCGCTGAGCAGACCGGCGAGCAGCGCCCACGCGACGTTTCCCCAGTCGGCCCCGGACACAACCACTGCGATGGTCATGCCGACAAAAGCGAATGCACCGGCCGTGGCGGCCCAGCGGTTGCCGAGGAAGCTCCAGTGTTTGAGCCCGGAGCCCTTGGACCTTCCCTCGGCCACGGCAGTTCGAATCGCGAGCACCGCCACGATAACGAGAACTCCGATGGCCATCTGCGAGGACACTGTTCCACCGTTCTAACGATCCTGCCGACCCTGCAGCAGTCGGTGCCTGAAGCTTAGCCGCCGACCGGGACGGGCCCAGGCGACAGCCGGCCGTTGACCTGCAATCCCGAACGCTCCCTGCCCAGGGCACAATGCGTACCGTGCTGCATGTCAGAGTGATCAGTCCCCCCGCACGTACTGATGAGGTGCTGCGGATCGCCGAGGAGTGCCCCGGCGCCGTCAACACGATCAAGTTCCTGGGTGCCGCGCAATCGCCACCCGGTGACGTCGTCGAGTTCGATGTGGCCAGAGAAGCCGCCAACCCTGTGCTCGCGCAGCTCCGCAGCCTCGGGCTGAAGGACACGGGCGGTATCACCGTGGAGCAGCTCGATCTGTCGATCTCCACCGCAGCGGAAATCGCCGAGGACACAGCTCCGGGCGACCCCGAGGATGCTGTGGTGTGGGATGAGCTCGCCGCCCGCGTCGCAGCCGACACACGGGTGAGCTGGTCCTACCTCACGTTCCTCGCGCTGGCAACGCAGATCGCGGCCATCGGTGTACTCCTCGATCAGCCGATCTTGATCGTCGGAGCCATGGTCCTTGGCCCGGAGTTCGGGCCCGTCGCAGCACTCTGCTTCGGTGTTCTGAAGCGTGACCTTCCCCTGTCGGTCACCGCGATACGCGCGCTGGTCATCGGCTTCGCCGTGGCCATTGCCGTCACCGCGGCATGCGCCGCGGTCAGCCGGCTTCTCGGGTGGGTGACGCCGGACATGCTCGATGGCAGACCTCAGACCGATTTCATCATCCATCCCGACCGCTGGTCCTTTATAGTCGCGGTCCTTGCGGGCATCGCAGGAATCATGTCCCTGACGGCTGGGAAGTCGTCGGCTCTGGTGGGGGTCTTCATCTCGGTGACCACCGTGCCCGCGGCCGGCAACATCGCAGTGGCAATCCCGCTGGCTCATTGGGCTGAGGTGAGCGCTTCCTTCAAGCAGCTCGGGGTGAACCTGGCAGGGATGATCGTCGCCGGAGTCGCCACGCTGATTGTCCAACGAATCCTTTGGGCCCGCTTCGGACTGCGGATCAGGCCGGCCGCCCGGAGAACCTCCGGCGCGTGAAGGTGACGGGAGGACAGTCGTCATGAAGTGATGAGGGTCTGCGCTCGTATCGAGCGCAGACCCTCATCGCGACTAAATGTCAGCACTTCCCGAACTGCTTCGTTACGTAAGGCGTGCCGTCCTTGGACTGCATGAACCCTTGCACGCAAACCTTGCTCGGGTTGGCGCCCGTGGTGTACCACCGGTGGTAGTAGCTCTGCCCCGTGCCGATGGTCTTGTACGCGGTGAGCTGCTTGATGACACCATTCACCTTGTATCCCAGGCGCACCGTGACAGGATTTCCACCGTTCTTGCTGTACTTGGTGTTAACGAAATCCGACCCGGCCGCCGTGTAGAGATACCCGTTACCGATATTTCCACCACCATCCCGGGCCTGTACACCTCCCGAGCCATCGTCAACGACCACGCCGGAGGACGAGTCAACCGGTGCGGGGGATTCAGTGTTGTCCGATGCCTGGGAAACTCCGGAGATCGCGAGCACCAGGGCCGCACTCGAAAGCGCGATCGTTGTCATTTTGGCCAGCTTCATTTGGAAATCCACTCCCCACCATGTGTGAAACCGCCCGTATGGGTCGGGCTCTGACGCGCAGTCCACACCGTTTCCCGCGTAGTCGCGCTCATAAAAAGATGGCAACCTGCGGCCAATGGTTGACACTCGGCCTGCGAGCGCCCACCGAGGGTGGCTGCGGTTCAGGCGTGGGTATCCCACGTGTGCGAGGTGAGGTCATCGAAGCGAATGTCTCCGCGCCGGAGAGCGATCACGACGGCGTGGGTACGCGTCTGTGCGCCGAGCCGGACCGTGGCTTCGTAGAGCCGTTGGTGAATGCCCGACTCGGTGCTGCCCAGGCGGAGGGCGATTTGCTTGCCGGAGTAGCCGCAGGCGAGGAGCCGGAGCGCGTCAAGTTGCCCGGTGGTGAGGGGCTGGCCGGGAACGCTGGGGGTGTTCACGTCCCTGTGCTCTTGCCGACGGCCGGTCGTACGCGCTCGGGGTGTTCGTCCCACCACACCGACGCCATGACGACCGCAGTCGCGGCGGACAACATGGCCCACCCGTACCGCTCGCTGGCGAGGGAGCGGATCATGACGAGCGCGGCGGCGAATGTGGAGCGGCTGATCCACCGGATCAGGTAGAAGAACGAGGACGTGACCTCGGCGGTGATGATGACGGCGGTGACGCAGTCGCCGAGGAACTCGATCACGGCTGCTCCTCGTCGGCGTACACGATGCGGGTGTGTCCTCCGTGGCCGTGTACGGCGAGCGCGTCGGCTATCGAGTCCCAGAACACGACGGAGGGGCGGGGCCCGGTCCAGCGGACGGACGCGGTGCCGTCGGGCCATAGGACGCCGTGGGCGACCACACCGGTGCCGGAGACGCCGGACACGTCGTGGTCGCGTTGGAGCCAGAACGGGCGGGCGATGATCTCGGGGCGGGTCATGGTGTCTCCTCGGCGGGCTGTTCGGTCACGGTCGTGACGCGCTGCATCAGCCGGTGCTCCCAGTTGGCCTGGTGCTCGCGGCGGTACGCGAGGAGACGCAGGGCATCGGCCTTCACTTCGCAGGCTGCTGCTTTGGGCGTCTTCTGCCAGGGCTGACCGGGTGCGGGCCGGTACTCGATGAAGTAGGCGACGCTGACGATGCGGGGCGTGGGGTCGGGCATGTGTTGCTCCTGTCGTGTGCGCGTTGGTGGTGCACGAACCAGGTGATGACGGCTGCGCACCAGAGGGCGGGGATTGCGGCGACGAGGTGGATCACCGGGGCCTCGGGAGGGGTTGGGGTGGGGCGGCGGCCGGCAGCCACCGCCCCGGAGGCGGTCAGGTGGCGGGCTGGTTCTCGTGGACGCATTCGTCGTCGTGGTCGTCCATGTAGCGGGTGCAGCGGCCGTAGACGATGTCGACGTGCCCGCAGCGGATGCGCTCTCGCTTCCAGCGGCGATCTCGGGCGGCGCGTCCTATTGCGCCTTCGGGAGTGAGAGCGTCCTGACAGGGGCAGTCGCCGACCTGGCACACGTCCTCGAAGTGCTGGTCGATGAGGTGTCCGCACACGCACTGGTCCTCGGTTTGCTGCGCCTCGTCGGCCAGCCGCCGGAGTTCCTCGACGACGGTGGTCCCGCTGCATCCGAACGGGAAGCGGGCGTTGATGGCCTCGGCTGCCGCGAGCGCCTCGCGGAGCACGGCGGCCCGGTCGGCGGGCGCGGGGAAGACGGCCAGCACAGCGTCGGCGACGTTGAGGTACTGCTGGTGCATTCCGAACCTGACCTGCTGGCCCCAGTCGCTTTCGGGGTGCACCGTGCGGTGGATGACGCGGGCGATGCGGTCGCGGAGGCCCGGGTCGGCGGGCGCAGACGTCGCGGCGGCCGGCTGCACGGTGTCGGCGAGCATCGCCTCCAACGCGAGCGGGCTGATCGTCTCGTTGGACGCGTCGCCGTACTCGGACAGCCAGCACCACGTGTACTCACGCATCTCGAAGTCGCCGCCCTTGTAGCCCTGGAACGTGGCGCCGAGCGCGGATCGGGCGTCGGCCAGCATCGCGCCGACGCTGACGTTGGCAGTGGGCTCGAAGGCCAGCTCCATGTAGTCGCCGCGGTAGGAGTGCGGGTTGGTGAAGCCGCGTCGGACGGTGACCGTAGGGTCGGCGGCTTCGAGGGCGGTGATCAGTTCACCGAGGTTCATGGTCACTTCCTGGGGTTCGTGGTGGACTCGGGGTAGCACCGCCCGGCTTGCTCCCGGGCGGTGCGCTGCTGCGGTCACGGGGCGGTCAGGCGAGGTCGCGGATGTGGCGTGCGGTCACGCCGTACTCGGGGGCGAGGTCTTGGGCCTTCTCGCCGTTCGCGAGTCGCTCCCTGACTTCGTCGCGTTGGCGGCCGGTGAGCTTCGAGGCCTTCCAGGGGCTGGGGTGGCCGGGCCGGTTGCACCAGGCGCGCTGTGTATCGCTGGCCATGTGAGGTTCCTTCCGGTCGGGGTGGGGATCACGGGGCGGGGTGGTTGCGGCGGTCGTACCGGTCGCACGCGGCGTCCATCCAGCGGCCGGGGATCAAGTGGAAGTGCAGCCACGGCACGCGGACGCGGTAGCGCATCCGGCCGAAGCTGAGCGGGTCGTACAGCCAGTGCACGAACTCGTGCCGGCCGGTGTGCCGGTGGTGCGCCATGCGCTCGCGGTAGTGCCTCATCGCTGCGCCTCCCGGCTGTCGAGGGCGAGCTGTCCGGCGGCTTCGAACCGGGCGCGCCTTGTGGCTGCCGCGGTCTGCCGGTGATGGTCGGCGTCGTAGGCCAGATGGCAGCCGTTGCACATGGCGCGCAGGTTGCTGTCGTCGCAGTGCTCCGGCGTGTGGTCGAGGTGCGCGACCGTGAGCACGACCTTGGAGCCGGTGCCGTAGGCCGCACCGCCGTTGACGTTCGGGCAGCGGCCGGCATGGGTTCCGCGCCCGCATTCGCCGAGGCATTCGCAGCGGCCTGCGGCGCGGTCGGTGCGGATACGGAGGCTGATCGTCTTCCAGTCCTTCGGGTACCGGCTCCGGTTCTCGGGGCGGATCGGGCTCATCAACTGCTCCTTCGGGTCGGGTTGTTCACGTCAAGATCCGGAACGGCTGTGCGGGCCCTCAGAGGCCCGCGCGTGCCGTCGAACGCGTTCCGGAGCCCGCAGACGGGGTTCAAAGCCTCTGAGGGGCCGTAGAAGGCCGCGGCGGGGCATGCGCGCCCAGCACCCGGCATCAGGCGGCCCGCGCAGGCTTCAGATGCCAGCCGCGGCAATCCGTGCACGGAGTCGGCGCCAGGCTGGGCATCGCGCCGAGAACGCCGAGCGAGGAGAGGTGGCCAGCGGCCTGCTCCCAACTCGGAAAAGGCCGCTCGCCATTGACCGGGCAGACCGTCAAGATGCGGGCCGGTATGCGCTTCGCGGGATGCGGCAGCCAACGACGACGAGACATGCGGGACTCCAGGTGTGTCGGGGTTCAACGTGCGATCAGGCGGCGTCACTCTGTTCGCCGTGGGTCTTGCGCGGGAGTTCGACGACTGCGGCCTTCTCGCACTGCGGGCAGGTGCACCGGCCGTGGGTGGGTGTGGGGCCGGTGGCGGCAGTGCCGATGGGCCAGGCGCCGGGGTGGGCGATCCGGTAGCCGGTATCGGTGTCCGCGGGGGACTCGGCCGGCGTAGGCGTGGGAGTGCGGCCGGTGAGGGCGAGGAGGAAGGCGGTGAGGTCGCCGTCCGCGCGGAGGGCTGCAATGTCTTCGGCTGTGGGCTGGTTCATCCGGTCGCCGCCAGGTCCATGAAGCGGGCGTAGTGCCCCTGGAACGCAGTGGTGATTGTTGCGGTGGGGCCGTTGCGGTGCTTGCCGACGATCAGGTCGGCTTCACCGGCGCGAGGAGACTCCCGGTCGTAGGCGTCCTCGCGGTGCAGCAGGATCACGATGTCGGCGTCCTGTTCGATGGCCCCGGATTCCCGGAGGTCGGACACCTGGGGCTTCTTCTCGATGCGCTGTTCGGGGCCGCGGTTGAGCTGGCACAGGACGATGACGCTGATATTGAAGTCCTTGGCCAGGAGCTTGAGTCCGCGCGACAGGTCGGCGACAGCCTGCTGCCGGTTGTCGGCGCGGCCGACTTGCATCAGCTGCAGATAGTCGATGATCACGAGGCGCAGGTCCCTGGTGCGTACAAGGTTGCGGACGCGGGCGCGCAGGGTGGCGAGGCTGAGCAGGGCGCCGTCGTTGATATAGAGCGGGGCGTCGGCGATGGTGCTTTGCACTCGGCCTGCGGCGCGGGCGACGTCGGTGTCGTTCACGATGCCTTGTCGCAGGTGGTGCAGGGGCACGCGTGCTTCGGCGCACAGGATCCGGTCGGAGAGGTCGTCCCGGCTCATCTCGAGTGACTCGATGAGCGTGGGGATCTTGTTGCGGATGGCGGCGCCGCGGGCGAAGTCCTGGGCGATGGTGGACTTTCCCATGGCGGGCCGTGCGCCGATGACGATCATCTGGCCGGGGGTGAAGCCTCCGCAGAGCAAGCTGTCCAGGTCGATGAATCCGGTGGGGACCCGGTTCTCGTTGGTGGGCGGGGTGACGGCACGGATGAGGCTGCCGCCGATGAGCTCTCCGATGGGGGCGAGGTGCTCGTCGTCGGTGGGTCGCACGGCGCCGTCGAGGTCCGCCTGGATGGCGGCGACGTCGGCGTCCTCGTCGAAGGCCGGCGAGGTGCCCTTGAGGATGGCGTCGTAGCCGAGGGCGACGACGCGGGCGGCGATGGCCTTCTTCGTGACGCGGCCGGCGTACCAGGCGGCGTTGCCGTAGTGGGCTTCGTTGCAGAGTTCCATGAGGTGCTCGGCGGGCGGGACGCGGACGGGCATTCGGCCGTCGGCGTGCCAGGTCTCCAACTGGCGGTGCACGGCGATGTGCTTGAGTTCGCCGTCGCGGAAGTGGGTGCGGAGGTCTTCTACGGCGAACCAGGTCCAGCGGAGCCAGTCGGTGGTGATGTCGGCGGGGTCGAAACCTTCGGCGCCGAGTTCGTCGATGGCCGCGGGCTGCATGATCGCGGTAGCGACGAGGACGCGTTCGGCCTCGGTGTCGCTGGGGCGCTCGAGCATTGCGGGGGTGGAGGCTTCGTCGGCGGCCCACAGGTCGGTGTCGGTGGTCATGCGGCCCTCCGGCGGTCGTTGCCCTTGATGGCGATCCGCTCGCACATTTCGGCGAGGCGGGAGGCGACGCGGTCGCCGAGGCGGGAGGCGAGTTCTTTCGGTCCGACGTTGGTGGTGATCAGTGTCGGGAGGTAGTGCTCGTACCGGTGGTTGATCAACCGGAAGTTGATCTCTTCGGTGAACTCGGTGGGCTTGCGGTCCGCGCCGAGGTCGTCGACGAGCAGCAGGCGGGCGTCGCGGTACGTGCGGAACTCGGCCTCGGAGTCGATGCCGTGGCGCGGGCGCAGGGCGGCGTACAGGTCGGCGGCAGTGGTGACGGCCCACTGGCAGTACACGCCTGTCACGGACAACTCGCGCATCGCGCCGTAGGCCTCGTAGGTCTTGCCGACCCCAGTAGCACCGAGCAGCAGCAGCGAAGGGCCGTGGGTGATGCTGGCGATCGGCGCGCCCCGCTCAGCCTGCCGGCGCTTCGCCTCGGCGACGAGGCCCACGATCCAGGCGTGCAGCTGCGGGAGTGTGGTGCGGGCGCTGCGGTAGTGGAACGGCACCTTCGCGACAGTCTCGCCGTAGGTGACGCGGGCTACGTTCGCGGTCGAGTGCGAGTCGAAGTCGTGTGTGGCCAGCCATGCGGATGTCAGGCCGTGTTTGGCTAGCAGCGGCTCGAGGTCGTGGCCGCGCAGGGCGGAGGGCGGGACGTACTGCATCTCAGAAGTCCTCGTCGTAGACGGATTGGTCTGTGGGGTTGCGGTAGGGCTCGTAGCCGCCGGCGACGGCGCGCAGGGGGCGGGGGCCGGGCTGAGGGTCGGGCTCGTCGTCGTAGCAGCCCTGGTTGAGCCAGGTGGCGGGGAATTTCGTGTACTTGGGGTCTTCGCCGGCTCGCTCGCGGGCGTAGGCCTGTGCGGCGTCGACGATGTGCTTGGGTTCGGCGCCGCGCTCGAGGGCGGCGATCCATGCCTTCTTGGCTGCCTCGCGGGCGCGCTTCTTCGGGTAGTTGGACCAGAAGGCGCCGAACGCTTTGAGGTGGTGGTCGCTCTTCGTGTTGCCGGCCGGGGCTGCCTTGGAGTCGGCGCTCTGCTCAGCGGCGGGAGAAGAGTCTTTATGTAGTTGGTTGTCTGACGGTTGTTGGTGGTTAGGGCTGCGTTCCGTGCGTGACGGACGCACTTTAAGTGCGTGACGGACGGACTCTGCGTGCGTGACATCTCCGGTCACGGACTCTCCGTGCGTGACGGTCACGTCTTCTGCGTCCGTGACTGTCACGGACTTTGAATGCGTGACTCCCTTCGCTCGGGATCGGCGCTTACGCTCCGTAGCCGCGAGCCGGAGCTCGTCTTCCTCCCGCTCCAGATCGCTCCAGTCCGTCTCGGGGCGAAGCAGCTGCAGCGCGAGCCGGTAACGCGTGCGCCCCTCGCGGGCCCCATCCCGAGTGATCAACTCGGCCTTCTCCAGCCGGCGAAGAGCCCGCTGGATCGTGGCCCGGTCATAGCCGGTGCGGTACTGGATACGGAGCACCGAGGGGTGCGCGCCGGTGCCAGTCGGACTCGCATGCTCGGCCAGCACCTGAAGGACGTGCCGGGCCGTGGTGTCCGGCTTGCCCTTCTCGGTGCGTGGCATGGGCGCGCGGTCCATGGCCCACGTGACGGCCTCAGTACTCACGGCGTCTTCTTCCTGCGGTACGGATAGGGCGGTGCGGGTGGCGGTGGCGGGCGCGCTACGGGCCTGCGCGCGGGCGGTGGGGGCCGGTCATGCGGCGGGTCCGATTGCTGCGCGGAACAGGGCTTCGGCGAGGGGCGCCGGGCAGAGGTTTCCGATCTGCTGCGAGATGTCGCCGCCGCTCCATGGCCAGTCGGCGGGCATCCCCTGGAGCCGGCCCGCTTCGCTGTGGCTGAGCCGGGCGAGTTCCGTGCCGTCGGCGTCGATCAGGCGCAGGCGAGAGATCTTCCCGGTGACGGTGAACGCCGGCTCCGAACTGGTGCGTCTGCCGCGCGTCTTGGGGTCGCCACCGGTGCCGTAGTTCGAGATCACGGTGAACTCGCCGCGGTGCGGGAGGGCGTCGCCCATGGCCACGACGGGCTTGAGGTGGGTCTCGACTTCGGACAGCGCGCCCCGTCGCCACGGCCGATGAGTGGGCGCAGGCAGTCCTACGAGAGCGTCGCGACGGGCGACGAGCACGGCCCGCTTGCGGGTCTGCGGCGCCCCGTGCTGCTCGGCCGCGAGCACGCCGCATGCGGCGCTGTAGCCCTCGGCCCGAAGGATCTCCGTGTAGGCCTGCCATACGGGCAGCACGGCCGGAACCTGCTCGAGCACGATCGCCTTGTACGGCCGGCCGAGGTCGATGGCCTCGAGCGCCCATCGGAGCGGTTCCAGGACCAATCCGGTGCGGGCGTCGTCCAGTTCGGCGAGTACCTGCGTGATGTCCTCGCGGGCGGCGAGTGCCTTGGCCAGGGCGAGGACGGTGTCCAGCGCGCGACGGCCGGCACCGTTCCCGGCGACGGTGTACGTCTGGCAGGGCGGTCCACCGGCGAGGACGTCGCCGGGTATGTCGCGGGGGCTGTACTGGGTGACGTCGCCGTGGATGGTCGGCAGGCCGGCGGCGAGGCGGGTGGCGA
Organism: Streptomyces sp. N35; assembly: GCF_016464295.1. Lineage (NCBI taxonomy): Bacteria > Bacillati > Actinomycetota > Actinomycetes > Kitasatosporales > Streptomycetaceae > Streptomyces > Streptomyces sp. N35. The sequence continues at coordinate 174,749 of NZ_JAEIMH010000006.1, forward strand.
CGGTGTTGGCATCGTTTTCGACGCCGACCGTGGTGTGGCCGAGCCGTTTGGCTGCAAGGCACATTCCGCCGGGGCCGGCGAACAGACCAGTGACGATCATGCTGCCTCCCCGAAGATCGCGCGGTACTGGTCGCGCATGGCCTGGTCTTCGACGTGCCGCGGGTGGACGCATCCGCGGGTGCCGCAGCCGGTGGCGACGTGGCCGACAGGCTGGCGGTGGTGGGCCATGGCGAAGGCGAGGCGGTGCACGGAGTGCTTGCGTCCGCCGTGGCGGATGTACGGGCCTGAGTGCGGGCTATAGCCGGGCCACAGCAGGTGCCCGTCGGTGGTCGGCTGGGCGCGGCGCCAGAACACCTCTTCCGGGCCGCTGCTGGGTGTCGGGCCCGGCTTGTGCGCGGGGATGCCGAGTTCGGTCCGAAGGGTGCGGGCCCGGCGGGTGCTTACGTGCAACTGGCGCTCAATGGCCCGGTCGCTGTAGCCGGCGTGCAGGAGCTCGATGATGGCGGCGCGGCTCATGCGGCCACCGCCTCGGTTGCGGCCTTCTTGCGGCGGAGCCGGTCGATGGAGAGGTGGTTGGTGCACAGGCCTCGGCCGGCTCGGGCCTTGCCGCAGCCGTTTTCGGTGCACAGCTGGTCGGGGCTGAGCATCCCGGCGTCGGCTTCCCACTCCTTGACGAGGCGCTCGTAGATGCACAGGCGTGCCGATACTGCTGCCCGCTCAACATCGTTGCGGCGCAGGATGAGAGCGGCCTCTCGGAGCTCGTCCAGGTTGAGTTCGGGAAGGGGCCAGTCGTCGCGGACGACGCGCTCTACGGCGTACCAGTCGACGTCATCGGTACTGATCTGCTCCACCGTTACCGGCGGGACGAAGCGGAGGCCGCGGATTGGGCAGCGGCTGGCGGTGAACGGGCGGGTGGTCACGGCTGGCTCCCATCGGCGTAGAGGTGGCGGATGCGGTCGTATTCGGCTTTGAGGTGCTGGCCGAGTTCGTCGAACTCGGTGTCCAGGTGCGGGTCTTGGTCGGCTGCGGTGCTCTGCTGCCACTGCCGGAGGTCGAGGATTTCGGCGACCCGTCGGCCGGCCGCACGCCAGGCCGGTCGGATCAGGCGGCACGCGTACACGAAGGCCCAGACGGCGGCGCAGAGGAGCACGCCGGGCCCGAAGTCGTCGATCTGGTCGTGGACCCAGAGCGCGAAGTTGGTCCACGCGTCCTGCTGTTCGGGGCTCACGTCCGCCTCCCGCGGGTGGTGAGCGCGAACACGACGGCGGCGACACCGGCCATGAAGGCGAGGCAGGCAAGGAACCGGATCAGGTCGTTCATGCCGCCCTCCGCTGCTGTGCGGTGCGGGCTTCGCGGCGCTGTGCGGCGATCCGGCGGCCGTCGGCGGTCAACTTCCACAGCGCGATTCGGTGCCCGCGGGTGCGCTCCTGCGTGGAGAACACGGTGCGGCCTGTGTGCGCGATGATCCCGCCCTGACGCAGGGAGTTGATGGCCGCGCCGAGGTAGCCGGGCCCGAGGTCGGGCAGCGCGTCGCGCAGGTCGTTGCATGAGAACTCGTCGAGGTTCTCGCCGAAGTGGAGGACGGCCTGTTCGACGAGGAACCTGTCCCACTCGGAGTGCTTGGCGATGTCGGCGAGGAGCGCGTCCTTCTCGGTGGACGCGAGACGCTCGGCGACAGACAACTGGCGTGTCATGTGGTGTCCTTGGTTCTGGAGCCGGCCGCGCTAAGCCCGCGGCCGGCTCAGGCGTGTGCGGGCTAGGTGGTGGGCTTTCCGGCCCAGGGGTCTTCGTCGGGCGGGCCCTGCTTCTTGGCACCGCCAGCGCTCTTCTTGATCTCGCTGCCGGTGATGCGGGCTTGCGGGAACGCCTCGTCGATGGCGATTTCTCCGCGCTGGATCGACTTGTGCGTGATGAGCAGCTGGGCGATGTCGGCGCCGTTCCACTGGGCGCGGGTGCGGCCGAGCTTCTGCTCCAGGCGGTCGGCGTCAACGCCGAGTTGTTGGAAGACCTGGACGGCGCCGTCGATGCGGTCCGGGAGGGGCTTGCCGTCGCCCTTGGCGATGGTGTCCCTGCAGAGCTCTTCGGCCTCGCTGATGAAGAAGTCCGGGATCACAGCGAAGATCGCTTCACGAAGGCGCCGGGCGCCGTTGTTCGCGTTGTTCTCGTAGATGTCGCGCAGGTCGATGAGCGGCTGGACCTGCTTGTTCGCGAATTTGGCGTGCGGGACGATGAACGTGAGGACGTGCCGGGTGTTGGCTTCGACGTCCCAGGCCCAGGCCTGCATTTCGGACTGGCGGTACTTGTCGTCGCGGCGCATCTCGGAGACGCCGTACTGGATGTTGCCCCACGCCTGCGCGAGGGTCTTGGCGAGGTGGATGGTGGAGCCTTCGACGGCGCCTCCGGCCCGGGGGAACCGGTAGAACGCCTTCTCGGCCAGGGCCATGGAGCCGCAGGCGGCTTGCATGCTGGCGCGGGAGCGGCCGACGTCGCGGGGGAACTGGCGGGCGACGTAGATGGCGGCCTGGACTTCAGCGACGGCGCGGGACTGCTCGACCGCAGTCGACTGTCCGATCCGGTCCGGTCCTTGAGCCTGCTGGACGGGGAAGTTCATGGGAGGTAGAGCTCCTTGTCGCGGTTCTCGGCATAGCCGGGGAGTTCGAGGTAGTTGGGCTCGTCGTCGGCGTAGCCGGGCCAGTAGCCGGTGCTCATGCACTCGGCGAAGGTCTCGATCGCGGCGCGGTTCTTGGCTCCGGCGATGACGCGGGAGCCGAGGGTGATGCCGATGACGTTGACCAGGTAGGGCGGCTTCTTCTCCTGTGCGATCAGGAGGAGTTCGGCGTTCTGGTCGCCGAGTCCGAGGGCGCGGGCGCCGGTCTCGTACCAGTCGGCTTGCTGGTTGTAGCCGTACTTGTCGATGTCCTTTTCCATGGCCGCGTTGCTGGCGTCGGTGGTGGTCTTGTAGTCCGGGATGATCAGGCGGCCTTGGTGCATGGAGGGAAGCCAGTCGAAGCGGACCCGGCAGCGGATGCCGGAGGCTTCGTCGATCCAGAACCCGGACTGCTCTGGCGCTCCGTAGGCGGGGTCGAGGAGGGCGGCGGCGAGCGGGTGCTTGCGGATGGCGTCGGCCATGTCGGTGACCATCTGCATCTCGTGCTGCTTGAGCGGGATGGCGCCCATCGCGCGGGCTTCGGCGACCTCGGCTTTGGCGGCCTTGGTGTTCCACGCGTCGTGGTCGATGACGACGAGGGCGGGTCCGTTGCCGAGGACCGTCTTGTGGGCGGCGTTGCCGTAGTCGAATGTCTTGCTGGCCGGCTGCGGGTTGTCCTGCTCGTACCAGAACTTGGCGGGGCAGGACGGCGGCAGGAGCTTGCGGGCGCCGGACGACGACAGAGACGTCACGTCCGCGTGGTACGCCTCGTTGGAGAGGTCCGTGTGCAAGCCCAGGGCGGGCGCTTCAGCGGCCTTCGGCTCGACGGCGGTGGTCATGCGGCGTCTCCCCGCGTGCGGGAGAGCGCCTGGCCGGCCATTTCGGCGAGCTGTTCGTCGGTTGCGGTGTAGAACGCGTCGGCCTTGGTGATGGCGTCGTAGACGTCGCGGGCCCACCGTGCGTCGCCGAGAGCGGTGTGCGCCTCGCCCTTCTTCGGCGGCTCGACCCCCATGAGGCGGGACAGTTCGTAGGAGCGCCAGCCGTTCTCGAGGAGTCGGTCGGCGCGTGCGTAGGGTTCGGCGTCGCACTGCTGCTTGGTGAGCGTGTAGGCCTGGCCATACAGGTGGCCGACCGCCAGGGTCGCGATGTCGCGGGTGCGGTAGTGCCAAGCCGGCGTGACGCCAGCCTGACGGAACAGCTTGGTCAGGAACCGCTCGTCGAAGGCGGGGTTGGATCCGACGAGGACGGAGCCGTCGAGGATCCCCATCAGGTCGACCATCAGTTGCCCAGGAGGCGTGGGCCGGTCGGCGGGCATGGAGTCCGTGGCGATCTGGATGGCCCACTCGCCCTCGGGCACGGCGAATCGCTTGTGGTAGCCGCTGATGTCGAGGGCGTCGGGGTCGGCCTCGGCGAGGCTGACGCGGATCTGCCACAGGTACTCGGCGTCCGGGTGCCCAGGGCGCCGGTGGATGACGGCGATCTCCCACGCGTCGTGGTGGTCGACGTCCAGACCTGTGGTCTCGCAGTCGACGAAGGCGAGAGGCCGGGGAGGCTTCGCGGTGCGATTGGTGCTCATGGTTCCTCGTTTCTGGGTGTGCGAAGGGAGAGCCGCCGCCCCCGTGACCTGGGGGAGGTTGGGGGCGGCGGCCCCGACGGCGCGGAGTGGGGGCCTCGACGCGCCGCGATCTTGGGTTGTGGTTGGTTCCGCCGCCCGGCCGGTTCGTGCCGCAGCCGGGCGACGGGTTCTAGGCGGCCGGCTCGCGCACGGTCGGGATGCGGACGGTGGCCGGGTCGGCGCTGGCGCCGCTGCCGGAGATCCGAACGACAGGGCTGAGGAGCCCGGCAGCGTCGGCTTCCCGCAGGGTGCGGACGTCGATGCCGGTCGGCTCGGTCGCCTGGTCCGCGCCGTCGCTGGTGTCGCGCTGCATCGGAGGAACCTCGATCGCGTTGGCGTTCGCCTCGGCTGCGCGATGCGGTCGAAGCTCCTCGAGCAGAGACTTGTTCTTCTTCTGTTGCGCGCCGACCTCGATCCGCGTGTCGTCCAGTGACTTCGCGAGCCGGTTGCGTTCGTCGGCCAGGTTGTTGATCTGGTCTGCCTGCGCTCGTGTGACGCGTTGCAGGTGGTCGATGAACGCGTCCTTCTCTTTGTGCGTCCGCTTCAAGTCGCGGACTTCCTTGCGGAGTTCGTCGACCTTGTCGACAGCGCGGCGGGCACCGTTGCCGCGGGTGAAGATGCTCATGCCGCCACCGCCTTCCGCAGGCCCGCAGCGGTGTCGCGGAGGGCTTTGACGACCTGTGCCTTGCGGCGCTTGGGGTCGTCGCTCCATTCCTCGGCGACTTCGTTCGGTGTGAGGCCGAGGTGTGCGGCGATGGCGTTCCCGGCTGCCGCGCTGCGGGCGGTGTCCTCGTCCTTGCCGGTCCAGCGGGGCTGTCCGGTGATCGCGATGTTGAGGGCGCCGTACACGCACACCCGGCACTTGTCGGCAGGGGTGCCCCTGTCCCGTTGAGCGCCGTCGTACAGGGAGCCCTTGTGCAGGCCGTTGGCGTCGAGGACATCCGCGGCACGGTCGAGGTCGTCGGCGATCTCGGCCGCCGAGGGTTCCGTGATGGTGTTCACTGCGCCTCCTGGCGGCTGAGCCGGGCACAGAAGTCCTCGAAGGACTCGGTGAACCCGTCGGTGAGGGACTGCTCGTAGTCGGTAAGCCCGAGGCCGGAGAGGAGGCCCGGCAGGATCAGCGGGCGCTCGAACGTCGCCATGGCAGGCAGGGCGGTCAACGGATTCGGGGCCTGCGCAAGATGCGTCATGCGGCCACCTGCTCGGGCGTGAACTGGGCTCGCGCGGTGTCCATCGCGGCGAAATAGTCGCTCCACTGCCACGGCGTCCACATCGACTCGTCGCGGCCGTATGCCTCGTGAGCGACCCGGTCGACGCGGGCGAGCTCCTGCTCCTCGACGTCCTCGGCGCGCACCATGTCCCGGGCGCTCATGCCGCCACCTGCTTTGCGGCCTGCTGGTCGTGCCAGGCGAGGAGTTCCTCACCGGCCGCGATCAGGTCGACGATCGCCTGCCGGCTTGCGTGTGTGAGCGTCAGTGCGAGATCGGCGCCGATCAGGATGTGTGCGAACGGGCGGCCGTCGTAGTCAGTGCGGCCGTGGCGCGTGAGGACCGGGCCTTCATCCAGGTCGACAGTCACGCCGACGATGCGGGCATTGCTCATGACGCGCCTCCCAGGGGCACGATGCGGATAGAACCGAGCAGCGACGGCTCCGAGGGGTGGCCGTGGTAGTCGGGGGTGTCCGACTCCTGCCACTCCCACACCGCGCCCTCGGCGGGCCGGTAGTCGAGTTCGGCGAGCGCCTCGATGCGCTGCTCGGGGGTGGGGATGTGGTGGCGTCGACTCGTCGGCCACCGGTGGGCGGGCCACCGCTCGTAAGTTCCGTACACGACCACGTACAGCTCCCACCGCGCCCGGCGGACATCACCCCTGGCGACACCGGGCCCGTAGTCGCAGCACACGCGATGCAGCTGCGCCGTCTCCGGCGTCGGGTGCGCGCTCATGACGCCCCCTTGGTCCGGTGCTCGTTGATGTCGACGTGCGAGAGGGCGATGCAGGCACCGTGGCCGTGGACCCAAACGACGGCGGTGTGACCGCCAAGAACCTGCGCCTTGCTGCGGGTCGTTGTGTCGAGTCGCTCGTCGGTGGGGCAGTCCTCCGGCAGGCATGCCGGATAAGCGGTGACCGCGGTCCCGATGGGGTGCGCCTTGTTCCAGACGGCCACCTGGCGGTGCAGCTCGCTCAGCTCGATGCGCCGCGCGATCTGCTCAGCCCAGCCGGGATAGTCGGCCACGGTGGCGCAGGACTTGGGGTGCTTGAGGAGTTCCTCGTCGTTGGCGTAGGCGATCCGGTCGGACTCGCTGTGTGTCTGCTCCCGAGCGGCCCGCAGAACGGTCAGCTCGCGCTCCAACTGCTCACGCGGAACGTCGAGGTCGGCGATTGTGCGGGGCGGGAGGGTCGTCATCACGTCACCTCCCGCTGTGCGCGGAACGCGTTCAGGGGTACGGCCTTGTGGCTCTGGATGGCCGCGTCGGTGCGGCGCAGCGCCTCCTCGGCGGTGATCTGGCCGAGCTCCCACGCTTTGTTGGCAACCTCGGCTTCACCGCGCTGGTTGAGCAGCTGGACCATGTGGAGCCTGTAGAAGTCCCGCAGCAGTGCGGCCTCGTCGCGTTCGGCGCGGACCGCAACCAACTCGGCGAGGAGTGGCGACTCGACCTCGGCGCGGGCAGCATCGAGCTTGGCGCTGATGGCGGCGTGCGCCTCCTCCTGCGCCTTCTCCTCCGCGCCGCCGCGGGGGTCCGTGAGGACGTCTGCCGCATGCGCCAGATCGACTACGAGGTCGACCAGCTGATCCCAGGCGCATGTCTCGGCTTCGCGCTCCAGCGACAGGCGGGCGGTCATCGGGGACCACCGGCCTCGGCGGTGGCTGCCATGCGGCCGAGCCGGTCGGCGATCTGCTCGGCCAGGTCTGCACCGGCACGGTCACCGCGTTCGTCGGCGGCGTCGAACAGCTCCGACGCGACACCCTCGGCCTCACGCAGCACCTCGGCGCGGTAGGCCTGAAGGATCGAGTCGACTTCGGCGGGCCATTCATCGCGGCCGTCAAGGGCGAGGAGCTGATCGCGGGCGCTCATGACAGGCTCCTCAGGTGGGAGCCGACACGCTCGGCGTGCGACGACACGGTCTTGTCCGCCGCCGCATACAGGGCCAGCAGTTCCTCGCGGTCGCCCTGGTCCTCGACCGAGGCCAGCGGACGGAGCCGCTTGTGGCCGCGCTCAACGTCAGCCATCTGAACGACCGCCTCGTACACGCCAGTCGGCAAGTGCTGCGCCCGGAACATCGCAACCGCATCCGGCATCTCAGCCTTCGCGATCAGCGGCTTACGCGTCAGGTCACTCATCGCCGACACCGCCCATGCAGAGCGCGCGGATGACGTCGCCCCACGTGGCGTCCGACGACAGACCGGTCAGCAGCGCCAGCGCAGCCGCGCGGTCCGTGTCCATCGCCGCCTGGGCCGCCTCCAGCGCCTCGGCAGCCGCGACCACGGCAGGCCACAGGGCGTTGGCACGGTCCACAGCGCGCTGCACGGACACAGCGTTACGGGGCATCTCGCGGGCCACATTGGCCTCGGCAATCCGCTCACAGACGGTGTACCTGCGGAACGCCTCGCGGTGCGTCTCACGCAGGACGGAGATGCTGTGGTGACGGTAGAGCGCCAGGAAGACGGCGCCGCGAACACTGCCCATCGAGGCAACGGCCGAGTCGTCGCCGTGCTCCGGGAGACGCGACCGAAGCACCTTGACCACAGCGGCGAACGCCGGCTTCTGCGTGGCCAGTTCGATGGTGGGAGATGATGTAGGCATCGAGTGCTGCCTCTCTCTTCTGGAGATGGTGAAGGTGGTGCTCGTAGGCCCCGGCTGCCGGGATTAGGCCCCCGGCGGTTGGGGCCGCAAAGCCGCGCTCAGGCGGCGGACTTGGCGGCGTACCGGTGGGGCAGCACTTCGCCCTGCATCTGGATGAGGCGGATGTGCGCGGCGGTCAGCCGCGGCGACTTGCCCACGTAGGTGAAGGGGATGCGCCGGCCTTGGATGGCTTCGACGACCCAGTTCTCGGTCTTGCCGAGGATCCGGGCGGCTTCGGCGGGGGTGAACGACTTGAGCTCGAGCTCGGCGGAGGAGCTATGGGCGACGAGTCGTTCGACGGCGCTGGTGAGGCGCTCTATGAGCGCGTTGTCGAGGGGGGTATGGATGCTGGCCTCGGTGGGGGTATTGGCCAGGTCATTCCTGGTCACGGGGCGTCTCCCGGTGGGTGATGGCTTCGAGGGGTACGTTCAGCTCCTCCGCGGTGCGATGGAGGGTCCCGTCGCCTGCTCCCTGCTGTTCGCTTTCGATGCGGGAGAGGTATCCGGGGTCGATGCCGATGAGGTGCGCGAGCCGTCTTAGCCGTATTCCGCGTGCCTCACGGATGGCCTTGATTGCGGCTCCGTTCGGTCTCACGAGACCTAAGTTAGGACCTAGTTCTAGGTGATCGCAAGGTACTCGACAGGATTAATTGCGCCTTTTACTGGGTTGCCTGGCCGAGCGGCCGGATCGCGCCGAAGCCAGTGCGACGCATGAGGCGCACGCATGTGCGGGTGGCATAGGGCGCACGCCGAGGCAACAAAAGTGAGCCCCCTACACCGATAAATACAGGTCAAATGGGGTTCACCATGGGTGCGTGTTGCCACCCGGTGGGGCATGATGCACCCATGAGTAGGGACTGGGGACGCTTGGCCGACGCAATCAGAGCGCGTCGACGGGAGCTCGGCATGACGCAGGTCGAGCTCGCCGCGGCTGCCGACATTGCCGAGGCGACCGTGCAGAACCTCGAGTACGCCAAGTCGCGCAAGCGCAGGCCGTCCAGCCTGCCGCGCCTCGAGCCGGCCCTCGGCTGGGCGACGGGATCCGGAGAGCTCATCGCGGACGGCAAGCCGCCACGGCCCCTCTCCCCCGCCGGCGAAACGGGCAGCCCGGCCGCTGGCGCGACAACAGACCCGGCGAACAACACCATTCCGCTGCGCGTCGCTCACGCCCTGGCCGCCGACGGGCCACTGCTCGACGCCACAGTCATCGATCTGTCCGTCGACGGTGAGCCGGACGCGCAGATGGTCGTTGTCATCAAGGGCAAGCCGTCCCGCACCCCCGAGCAGTACCGCCGGGCTATCGCGGCATGGGAGCAGAAGTTTCGATACCTGCAGGCCGCACAGGATGATGAGGCCCCAGACACCCCAACAGCCAACGAGGCCTAGCAAAAAGCGCGTTACCCCTCAACCCCTCCCCCACATCCCACCCCTGTGGTTACATGTTCGGACACCGACGAGAGGGCCACACTCGGAAGGTTCTGGGGGACCTATGCGAGCCCTGGTTCTGCGTGTCGAAATGCCCTGCGTCGAGTTCGACATATTGGTCCACCGCAGCGGGAGAACGCTCTGCGTCCTCCTCAACCGCGAGCACTACACGGACCTTGATGCCCGCCGGCTTCGCCGTGAACTGACCCGACCCCCACAAGTTTCTTGCTTGGGTGCTGACGGGCAGGGCCTCCCCCGCCACACTGGGTGAAAGCACCCAAAAATCTGCCATCGGGCCGCCCTGCCTAGCCAGGCGCGGCCATCGATACCTGTGGGGTGGTTGTGGCTCACGCAGAAAAGCGCACCTGGGACAAGCGGGCCCGCAAGTGGCGATATCGCGGGCGATACAAGCTCCCCAACGGCAAGTGGGCTTCGGTCAGTCGGGACGACAACGGCCAGCCCTTCTACACAGCGCGCTCTGCAGAGGACTACGCGCATGGCCTCGAAGTGGACGTGCGCAGGCAGAAGTTCATTGATCCGAAGGACGGTCGGATCACGGTGCGGGCGTGGGCGGAACTCTGGATCGAGTCCGTCGAACTTGGCCCCGTTTCGGAGCGTGGATACCGCTCACGCCTCAACTCCGTCATTCTCCCCGAGTGGGGGGACGCCTACATGAGCGAAGTGTCTGCAGTCGCAGTCGCCACCTGGATCAAGAAGATCCGCGCGCAGTACAGTAAGGACCACGCAGACGGCGTCGTCTCCGTATTCCGAGTCATGTTCGACGACGCGGTGCGGTCCAAGGTTCGAGGCGACAACCCAATTCCGTCGCGCCGTTCCGGCCGACGTGGGCGATACACCCCGAAGCCTAAGAGCGACAGGGTCATCGCTACGCCCCGGCAGGCGCTCCTTGTGGCCCGCAATGCGCGGGAGCTGTTCGGGCTCAATGAGTACGTGATGGTGCTCGCGAAGGCTTACACGGGGTTCCGGATTGCGGAACTGGCCGGCATCCACCGCACCCATCTGGCACTGCAGGACGAAGGCATCGGCGCCCGGATTCACATGTCACAGCAGGGCCAGTACGTGGATGGCTCGTTCACGGAGATCCACCCCAAGTACGACTCCCGCCGCGGGCTGATCATTCCGCCATTCCTAGCAACTTTGGTCCAGGAACTTATCGACTCACGCCCCCAGTCCGAGTGGGTCTTCACCGGCCCTGAGGGTGGGCGACTCCTTCGTGGTGGTGGCTGGTACAAGCGTGTGTGGCAGCCGATCACCGCCGGAGCCGGAGCTCGCCCTGCGGGATACGGCGGCCGGCGGAGCCGGTCCATGGTTCGGCCGGTGTTGGGCGTCGAAGCGCTGAAGCCTCACGGACTGCGGCACTCACACAAGGTGTGGCTGGATGAGCAAGGACATCCGAAGGTGGCAGTCGAGGAACGTCTAGGCCATACAATCGGTGGGGTGGAGGGTGTCTACTCGCACACAACACTGAGCATGGAGCTGAAGATCTCTGAGTCGCTCCAGTCATTGTGGGAGGCGTCGCTGATGCCCGTGATTGACCGACGCGAGTTCGGCCCCATTCCCCCTCCGCTGGCCCTCCGCCACAGTTGATCTCCCGTAAATCTCCCAAAGGATCACTGGGCCTCCGTGCGCCTCCCCCATGCGACGCTTGAAAATCTGACGATGGAGACGGCCCACCTGTCCTGGCCTGTGAGTTCCGGATAGCATCACTCGCGCCATGCAGATGAATGCCACATACACCAGTCTTGTCGCGGTCGGCGACTCCTTCACCGAGG